>JADLAB010000368.1 GCA_020848455.1 Polyangiaceae bacterium | reverse complement strand
GCCGGCGGGCCCGACGCGGGCGCCTCCCCGTGCCCCGCCGAGATGGCGCTCGTGGCCGGGCGCTACTGCCCGGTCGTGTCGCAGCCGTGCGCGCGACAGAACCCGGTCGCCGGCCACCACTGCCTCGCCTACGGCCCGAGCAGCTGCGCCGTGAAGGAGCGTGTGGCGCTGCGATTCTGCATGGATCGCTACGAGTGGCCGAATCGCAAGGGCGAGCTCCCCCTCACGCTCGTCTCGTGGCCCGAGGCGCGCGCGCTGTGTGGCGCGCTCGGCAAGCGCCTGTGCACCGAGCGCGAGTTCAACTTCGCCTGCGAGGGCGAGGCCATGCGACCCTTCGTGTACGGGTTCGAGCGCTCCGACGCGATCTGCAACTCCGACCGCCCGTACCGGCCGCGCACCTTCGCCTTCAAGGCGCACGACGCGTGCATGGCCGAGCCGGCCTGCCGCGCCGCCTTCGAGGGCATCGACCAGCGCGTGCCGGCCGGGTCCAGGCCCGGCTGCGTATCCGGCGACGGCGTCCACGACCTGAACGGCAACGCCAACGAGTGGGTGATGCGCGAGGACGAGCGCGCGCCCCGGCGCAGCGGGCTCAAGGGGGGCTGGTGGGGCCCGGTCCGCAACCGCTGCCGGCCGATGACGACGGCGCACCTGGAGGGAGACTTCGGCTACGAGGCTGGCTTTCGCTGCTGCCGCGACGCAGATTGAAGACAGGACCGGTCGGTCACGTCCTCCGCGCGAGGTCGGACTCCCATGACCAGGCAGCTCATCGTGTCCTCGGTTGCGGCCGCGGCACTCGCCGCCGGCTGCGGGCTAGGCAAGCACGTCGAGACGGCGCCGCCTCCGGAGGCGCGCGCCACCGCGCCCCCCGTCGCCGCCGTGCTGCCGGGCCCGCGCCCCGCTGCGTGGCGACAACCCCGCGTGACGGTGACGAGCCACGCCGACTGGACCTTCGACAAGCTCTACCTGTCTCCGGCAGGCACCGAGCAGTGGGGCCCGGATCAGCTCCTCTGCCACGCGGTGCCGAAGGGCGGCGCCTTCGCGCTCGTCGGCCTCGACTGCGTGGCCTGGGACATGAAGCTCGTCGACGAGCACGGCGACGCGTGCGTCGTGAAGAACGTGGACCTGTGCCCCCTCGGCGGGACCTACGTGGTCGAGAACCGCGACCTCGCCGGCTGCAAGGTCATCGGCACGGACGACCCGCGCGGCCGCTGAGCCGGGCTCGCCCTAGGCGGTGCCGACCAGCGCCTCGACCTCGGCCGGGTCCTTGGGCACCGCGTGCGTGAGGATCTCCGGCGGGCCGTCGGCGGTGACGAGCACGTCGTCCTCGATGCGGATGCCGCGCACGTCGGCGAAGGCCGCCAGGCGGTCGCGGTCGAGGTCCTGGCCGACCGCGCCCGTGAAGCGCGCGTCGCCGAGGATCGCGGGCACCTGGTAGAAGCCGGGCTCGATGGTGACGACCATCCCGGGCTCGAGGTCGCGGTCGAGCCGCAGGTAGCCGTCGCCGAAGGCCTGCGAGCGCGCGCGCCCCGGCCCGTAGCCGGCGCGATCGCCGAGGTCCTCCATGTCGTGCACGTCGAGCCCGAGCAGGTGCCCGATGCCGTGCGGGAAGAAGATCGCCGCCGCGCCGCGCTCGAGCAGGCCGTCGACGTCGCCGCGGAAGATGCCGAGGTCGCGGAGGCCCGTCACGATGGCGCGCTTGGCCGCCTCGTGGACCGCGCGGTAGCGCGTGCCCGCGCGCGCCGTGTCGATCGCGGCGCGCTGGGCCGCCAGCACGACGTCGTAGATGGCCCGCTGCGCGGGCGAGAAGCGCCCGCTCACCGGCCAGACGCGCGTGATGTCGCCGGCCCAACCTTCGGCGGTCTCGCCCCCCACGTCGGCGAGCAAGAGGTCGCCGGCCGCCGCGACACCATCGTGGCGCTCGTTGTGCAGCACCTCGCCGTGCACGCTGACGATGGGGCCATAGGCGTCGTCCATGCCGGCGCGCCGCAGGACGCCGAGCATCGCGGCCGTGATCGCGTGCTCGGTCACGCCGGGCCGGGTCACGCGCATGCCCGCCACGTGTGCCTCGGCGCTCACCTGCCCGGCGTGCCGCAGCTGCGCGAGCGCGGCGGCGTCGTGGCGCAGCCGGAGGGCGATCATGGCGTCGGCGAGCTCCGCGTCGGGGCCCGTGAGCGCGTCACCGCCGCACGGGCTCACCGTCCGTCCCACGAGCCGCGAGAGGCTCTCGGCCGCGGCAGCGTCCTGCGGGGGCAGGACGGCCACGGTCGCGCGGTGCGCTGCGAGCGCACCCTCGAGCTCGTCGAGGCTGCGCACGGCGTCGAGGCCATGCCGAAGGCGGAGCTCCTCGAAGCTCGCCGCCGGTCCGTGCCACAGGGCGTCGTCCGGATCGTGCCGCTCGGCGAAGAGCGTGACCTTGCCGCCCTCGAAGAAGAGGACCGCGCGGGGGATCGACGCGCCGACGAAGTAGAGAAAGTGGCTCGTGGCCCGGAATGGGTACTGGTTGGCGCGGTAGTTGCGGCTGAGCCGCTCGCCTGCGCACACGAGCCCGGGGCGCCCGAGGCGCGAGCCGAGCGCGCGCCGGCGAGTGACGAAGGCTTCGAGGGGCGTGGCCTGCGTGGCGACTGCGTGGGTGGCATGGGCGGCGGGGGACGGCATGGGGCCGAGCGTAGCATCGGGGCCGCCGCGCGTGCGCGCGGGCGCGCGGCGGCGCGGTGGCGAGCGCGCGGAGACGCCCCGAGACGCGCCGAGACGCGGAGAAGAGAGGCGCGCGGGCCCCGCGAGGCCGAGCGGTCGGAAAAGGCGCGCGCCCGTTGGACCCCGTGTATACTTCCTAACGTGGGCCGTCCTCGGGTGATCGTTGCTACGGAAGATCCGAGCCTCGCCGTGGACATGATGGCGGCGTTCGACCCGAAGCGTTACCGCGTGGAGCACGTCTTCGACTCCACCGAGGCGCTGCTGCGCGCCGAGGTGGTGCTCGCCCACGTCGTGGTCCTGCAGGTGTCGGAGCTCGACGAGGACCTCGCCAAGCGCTGTGCCCGGCGCAGCCACCGCGTGTCCCTCGTGCTCGTGTCGGAGAGGCCCGAGGTCCTCGGCGCCGCCGACCAGCTCGGGGCGCGCGCCGTCGCGCTGCCGTTCTCGGCGGTCGACCTGCGCACGACCGTGTTCGAGAGCATCGCCCAGGCCAAGGGCAGCCGCCCGCACCTGAAGGCGACGCCCGACCGGCGCCGCGTGCTCATCCTCGCCGAGACCGCCGAACACGCGAGCGTGGTCGGCGCCGTGCTCGAGAAGGACCTCGGCGTGGAGTGCCTGACGGCGACGGACCTCACCCAGGCGGCGCTCGCGCTGCGCGGACGGCCGGCGTGCGTGGTCGCCGACGCGGCGCTGCTCGTCGACGGCGAGCTCGGGCCCGCCTTCGTGCGCTACCTCGAGGAGTTCCGCGTGGCGCTCGTCCACCTGCCGCCGAGCCAGGGCGTGGACGTGTCCGAGGCGGGCCAGGCAGCGTGGGACGTCATCCCGCAGCTGCGTCGCGCCCTGCAGGAGACCGAGGGCAACGGCTCCTCGGGCGGCGCCAAGCAGGCGAGCTGAGGGCGACGGCCGGCTCGCGCTCAGCGCGCGAGCTCGCGCGAGTCGCCGTAGCCACCGAGCCGCGCGAGTCCCTCGGCCTCGCCGTCCCACGGCAACACCGGGTCGCGGAGCAGCGCCCCGTCCGCGGCCGCGAGGACCGCCCGGTAGAGCCAGGCACAGTCCGCGCCGACGACCGTGACCCCGAGCTCGCCCGCGAAAGGCGCCCGCGCCACGCGCGCCTCCGGCAGCCAGGCGACGGCCGCCCGGCAGTCCTCGCCGCTCGCCGCGCGCAGCGAGGCGAGGTCACGGGCGAGCTCGCTCGCCGACGTGCCGGCCGGCCACACCCACAGCGCCATGCCGGGGAACGCACCCGCGAGCGCCGCCGCCGCGCGCGCGCTCGGCAGCGCCGCGTGAGACGAGGCGATGCCTCTGGCCGCCACGGCGGCGACGAAGAGCCCGCCCGTCGCGACGGTGAGCGCCGCCACGCGCCCGACGTTGCGCAGGCCCTCGATGCGCCGCGTGGCGATCTCGGCAAGCACGTCCGGCTCGCTGTACACGAGCTCGACCTCCTGCTCGGTCGCGAGGTGCGGATAGGTCTGGGCCGCGACCGCGAAGGCGAGATCGAGGCTGCGCCGTTCGACGGCGTCGCGCGCCAGGGCCCGCGCGTCGCGCAGCACCTGCGCCACCCGCGCCGTCAGCCCGAGGCTCGCGAACGCCGTGGCCGTGGCGTACCAGCCCCCCTTGGCAGTGCCACCCGGGAGCTGGCCGGTACCGGCCGCCGCCTGTTGCGCCGCGTGGCGCGCGAGGTCCCAGTTGACGAGGGCCTCGCCGAGCTGGTTGCCGATGCGCCGAAAACGCTCGCGGGCGGCCTCGAGCTCCGCAAGCGCCTCGGGCTCGCCGAGCTCGAGCTTGGCGCGCGCCATGGTGCGCGCCGAGTAGGCCAGCCACATCCCGAGCGGCGGGCTCACCGAGCTGGCGCGCGTGGTGGCGTCGCGGCCGAAGGCGAGTGCGTCGTCGGGCCGGCCCAGGTCGATGGCCAGGTCACCGAGCAGCGTGAGCGCGCGGGCACCGCCGAAGGCGTCTCCGACCCGCGAGGCGAACCACTCCTGCTTCTGGAGGTAGCGGCGCGCCGCCTCGAGCTCGCCGCGACCGAGCGCGGCGCTGCCGAGCTGCCCGTAGGAGATGGCCTCGCTCACGGAGTCGCCGATCTGGTGGTTCAGATCCGCGGCGTGCTCGAGCACGGCCTGGGCCGCACCGAAGGCGCCGAGCACCACGTACAGCGTGCCGAGCGAGTTCAGGACCTGTGCGCGCTCGACCAGGAGCCCCTCGGAGAGCGCGAACACCTCGAGCAGCGCGCGCAGCGTCGCCTCGGTCTGCCCCGAGTAGCGCATCGCGACGGCGCGGTAGTGCCCCGCGACCACGGCAACGAGGCGGCCACCCGGCTCGCGCGCGAGCGCTTCGAGCGCCGCGATGGCGTCGGCGTACACGGCGCGAGGGCCGCGGCGGATCGCCCCGAGCCAGGCCTCGCAGGCGCAGAGTGCCGAGGCCTCGGGCTCCCCTGCCTCGGCGAAGGCCTGCGCGGCGGCGGCGAGCTCGCGGTGCGCGTCGTCGAGGCGTCCCTCGCGCAGGGCGAGCGCGCCGTGGGCATAGACGCGCGCGGCGCGCTCGGCACCACCGAGGTCGAGCCCATCGAGCCGCTCGAGCTCCGTGCGCGCCTCCTCCGGAGGAGCACCCCGGAGCAACGCGACGACGTTCGACTGTGCGCAGAGCGGGTCGAGTGGCCTCATGACGCCTCCATCACGCCTTCGGGATGATGGGCGCCCACGCTAGCACGCCCCTCCCAGGCACCCGCCATTTGGTGCAGCGCGGCCTTGACGGACTCGATCGGCAGCCCGGGCCGCGCCGCGAGCACCCGCGCCACGTGCGCGGTCACGAAGGGCGCCGCGAACGAGGTCCCGGTCCAGCGCCGCTCCCCGCCGCCGAGCGCCGGCGCGAGCACGTCCGTGCCGGGAGCCTGGATCTCGTAGTCCTCGGTGCGCGAGGTGGCGAGCCGCTCGAGCTCCTCGGCCCCCTCCGCGTAGCGCGGCGGCCCCGGCGGCGCGTCCGGCCGCCCCTGACCCGGCGGGCTGGCTCCGCCGGACGCGTCCGGCGGCGGGTGGGCGCCCCCCGCGCTCTCGGCCCCGATGCGACCCACGCCGATGAGGGCCTTGAAGCGTCCCGGATAGGTGCGGAAGGCAGCCACGTTGGGTCCCGACGCCACGAGCACGACGCCCGCCGTCCAGGCGTCGTCCGCGACCTCGTAGAGGCTCAGGATCGGTCGGTGGTCGGTCGGCTTGAGCGGCACGCGCCGCGGCACGTCGATGCCCAGGCTGAGGTTCACGACGTGGAAGCCTGCGCGCACGCAGTGAGCGAGCGCATCGATGAGGGCGGTACGCGAGCAGCGGCCATCGGGGCCGAGCGCGCGCACGCTCGTGAGCTCGGCGCCCGGCACCATGCGGTGGATGATGCCCGCGCACGCCGTGCCGTGGCCGCTCTGGTCGCCGCCCGCGTCGGGAACGACGATGTACCCCTCGCCCTTCTTCTCGACGTGCAGGTGCGCGATGCGCGCGTCCGCGAACCAGGGGTGCGCGGCGTCGACCCCGGTGTCGACGACGGCCACGCGCACGCCGCGGCCGGAGCGGCGCAGGGCGACGCCGGCGAGCTCGCCCTCTTCGTGCCAGCCCGAGCCGCAGGCCGTCGCAGCGGCGTCGCTCATCCGACGCGCACCGCCTCCTCGTCCTCGCCCCCGGCGGCGTCGGCGGCCGCCTCCTCGTCCGTCTCCTCGCCGCGCTCGAGCTCGCCGACGTAGGCCTCCACGCGCCCGAGGATGTCGGTGGCGAGCCGCGTCTCGGCGGTGCCGCTCGCCGCCAGCCGCGCGACCGAGCGGGCGAGATCGAGACGCCGGCGGTACTCGGGCGTCAGCCGCAGGCTGTGCAGGTGGCGCTCGAGCGCCGCCGGGAAGCCCGTGAGCGCGTCGTCGCCGCAGAGGTCCGGCAGCGCCCGCGCGAACAGCTGGTAGAGCACGCGCTCGGTCCGGTACGCCTCGAGCGTGAGCGCGAGCACGCTCGCCAGTCGCTCGCCGAGCGCGAGCTCGCGATCGCCCATGTGGGCGTCGGCGGACAGCAGCGCCGCCCCGCCGACGACGCTCGCGCCCACGCGGATCGGCACGAGCAGCGCGTGGCGCGGCGCCGAGTCGAGCACGGGCGCCAGCACCTCGAGCATCGGGTCCCCGGGAGCGAGCTCGGCGGCGTAGCCGCTGCCGCCGCCGAGCAGGTACGCGAAGGGCGTGCCGCTCGGCAGGAACTCGAGGTCCGTCGTGCGCCAGCCGTCGGCAGAGGCCACGCCCGGAACCTGCAAGCGCCCGAGGCGCTCGAGCTCGAGCGCCACGAGCGCCTGGTCGCACGGCATCGCCAGGCACGCGAACTGGAGCTGCTCGCCGAGCCCGCGCAGGCGCATGCGCGCCGCGCCGATGAGCGCGGCGCCCTCGAGCGTCGACAGCAGATCCTGCAGCCTGACCGAGAAGGACTGGTGGCTCATGCTCGCTCGGTCCGACGGCCACGGAGAACCAAGAGATGCGCTTGCATGTTCGACCTTCCTGCACGGCGGCCCGAGGGAGCGCGCGCCGCGCAGGCTACCAGCCCGCGGCGCGGACGCCCAGCCCGCGGCGCACGCCGCGCTCCGTCGGCGCCGGGCGCCTCAGTCCTTCAGGGCGTCGGCGAGGAGCGCCCGGTAGGGCTGGCAGCTCTGTTGCAGCTCGGCGTGGGTGCCGGTCGCGATGACCCGACCCTTGTCGAGCACCACGTTGAAGGCGGACGGCAGCAGGTGCGGCGCGTGCGTGACCACGAGGCAGGTGCGCGCCTTGCGGGCGGGCTCGCCGTCGCTCCCGTCCGAGCCCCGGGCGAGCTCGACGATCGAGCGCAGGATCTCCTCGGCGGTGCCGCTCGGCAGGCCCGCCTCGGGCTCGTCGAGCACGCACACCGGCGTGCGCCCGAGCAGCATGCGCGCGAGCAACAGGCGCCGCACCTCGCCGCCCGAGAAATTCGGCGGGTTGTGCGTGTACGGCGTCGCGAGGCTGCGGTCGGGCGTCGCCTCCCGGGCGAGCTCGTGCAGGTGCACGCGCCCGAGCGCCTCGAGCATCGCTGCATCGGACGGCTTGGGCTCGAGCCCGATGCCGAGGTTGTCGCGCACCGGGCGCTGCAGGAGCTGCGAGGTCTGCCGCACGACGCCGAACAGCGCGGGCAGTTGCTCGGGCTCGATGGAGGCCACCTCCGTGCCGTCGAGGGTGATGCGGCCCGCGTCCGGCTCGTCGAGCCGGAGCAGCATGCGCACGACGGTGCTCTTGCCCGAGCCGCTCGGTCCGCACACGCCGACGACGCTGCCCGGCGGAATGTCGAGCGACACGTCCGAGAGCACCGGGCGGGCCGCGCCGGGCGGCGTGAAGCTCACGCCCTCGAAGCACACGTGGCCGTCGACGGCGGCCAGATCGATGCGCCGGGCGTCGCGCGCGCGCGCGGGCGCGGGCGGCAGGTTCATGATGTGGAGCGTCGCCACGAGCAGCGGCGCCCGCTCGACGAGACCGGAGCGCAGCGCGTCGAGCGCCTCGAGCCTCGACATGAGGAGCGGGACGAGCAGGAGCAGCTTCGCGATCTCGCTGGCGTCGTAGCTGCGCCCCGACAGCTTGAGCGCGACCACGATGAGCAGGGGCGACATGGCGGTGAACACGCTCTTGATCTGGCCGGCCACCGCGAGCGCCTCGGCGAAGCGCGTGCGCGCGTCCGAGCAGGCGTGCGCCGTCGCCGCGAACTCGCCGAGCGCCTCGCCGCGCGCCCCCCAGAGGCGGAGATCCTCCGTGGTCGAGAGCTTCTCCTGCAGGCTCGCAAACACGGCCGCGTCCGCGGTCGTCATCTCGCGCCGCGCTTCACCCACGCGGCGACTCGCGCGATCGGCGAGCAGGCGCGACGTCACGAAGAGCACGAGCCCACCGCCGAGCGCGAACCAGGCGTCGCTCGTCATGAGCTCGACCGCGAGGATGATGAGGGTCGTGATCGACTGCGGCAGACCCGTCAGCACGCTCACCGCGAACTCGCTCACCATCGCGCTCTCACGGGTGATGGCGAGCTTCACGACCTCGGTGCCGCGTGCCGCGCTCGAGGCCGCCCCGGGCGGGGCCTTCGGCGCAGTGGGCGGCGACGCCCCGGGCGGGGCCTTCGGCGGAGCGGGCGGCACAGCCCCGGGCGGACCCTTCGGCGCAGCGGGCGGCACAGCCCCGGGCGGAGCGGCACCGGGCGGAGCGGCACCGGGCGGAGCGGCACCGGGCGGAGCGGCACCGGGCGGCACGACGGGCCCTGCGAGCCCGGGTGGCTTCTGCGGCGCGGTGAACGCGTTGCCCGCCTCGGCGACGTCGCGGGCGGAGGCGCCGAGCACCGACTCGAGCATCTCGATGCGGACCGCGGCCGTGACCTCGGCGGCGAAGGCCGTCGCGATGCGGCTCGCGAACACGCTCATCGCCACGGTCGCCACCGTCGCCAGGAGCGTGAAGAGGACCACGCCCCACGCAGCGGTGGGCATGACGAGCGCCACCCATTTACCGAGGCCGCTCGGGGGCCCGAGCGTCGCTCCGCCGCCGATGGCGCCGAGCGCCTGCCCGATCACCGCCGGCAGGACGCCGGCCACCGCGCCCGCGCCGAGCGCCGCGGCGATGACCGCGAGCAGGCGCACGCCGAGCCGACCCTTGAAGCCGCGCCGCGCGCGCTGGATGATGGCGATGAGGTCCTTCACCGGCGGAACGGGGAGCCTACACCGAGATGGCCGCGGGATGATCCGGCGCGCACGCAGCGCGAACGTCCCCTCGGAGCCCCGAAGAGCGCGCTTGCTTCGGGGCTCGCGCCGCGAAAGGCTCAGGGCCGAGCATGGTCCGCGCGTGCGCCTCCACAGCACTTCCGCGCCGCGCAGGTCGAGCGCGCGCGCGCTCGGGGCAGGCCGCCGTCGTCGGTCTCGTCGCGGCGGCGGCGCTCGCCGGGCTCGGCTGCGACGCACCGCGAGCCACGCCCGCCGCCGGCGGGTCCGGCGGCAGCGACGCCTACGGTCCCCTCGAGGTCGAGCACGTCCCGACCACGCCCGATCCGAAGGCGCTCGCGGAGATCGTGGGCGCCGCGCCGAAGTCGACTCCCTCCCCCACCGATCCCGACGGGGGCACCCTCGTCGGCACCGACGTGCCGCCGCCGGATGGCGGGACCGAGCCTCTCCCGTCGGCCACGGCGATCGAGTTCGCCGCGCCGGCCGCGCCCTCCGGGCCGCGCCTGAGCGCCGGCCACATCGAGATCCGCCCGGGGCTGTCGAACCCCGCCGTCGAGCGCATGGCACGCGAGCAGATCTACTGGCAGCTCGTACAGGAGTGCCGCGCTCCCGACGGCCAGATCCTGCCACCCGACGCGGTTCTGCTCGAGTTCGTCGTGCGCCCGGACGGCACGGTCGATCCCAGCTCGGTCGCCGCCACCGCCGAGCTGCCGGCCTACCGCGCCGCCGCCGAGTGCATGCAGCGCAAGTTCGTCGCCCTGCCCTTCCGGCCACCCGCGGCGACCCTGGGCCGCAAGACGGTGGTGCAGGCGACCCTTCCGTCCGTCGACTGAGTCCGTCGTCGGTCGCCGACGACGGCGGCCCCTCAGCGCTTCACCTCGACCGCCAGCCCACGGCCGGGCCGCACGGTCACGACCAGGTTCGAGACCGCGTTCGCGACCGCGCCGGCGAGCGCAGGTCCCACCGGCACGACCTCGCCCTGCGGCGCGCCCATGAAGGCCTCCGACCACACGAGCACGCTCCCCTCCTCGTCCCAGGGCGCGAGGCGACCGCGCGGCGGCGTCGGCTGCTGGAAGGCGAGCTCGTGCCGGTCGAGATCGACGACGGCGACCGAGTGCGCCGTCGTCGCCAGGAGCGCGCGGTGACGCGGCAGGAGCAGCAGATCTTCCCACTCGTCGCCGGACGAGCCGTCGAGCACGCTGTGGTCGCGCGCGCCCGGCGCCCGGAGCACGATCCCCGAGTCGTCCGCGAACAGGAGCTCGCCCGGCTCGGGGCCGTCCGCGAGCGCCGTCGCGCGCGGGGTCGCGTGACCGTACGGCTTGACCTCGCCCGTGCCCCCTGCGAGCCGCACGATCGCCCCGGAGCTCAGCCCGAGCCACAGGCCCGCCGGCAGGCCGCCGCGCGCGGCGCTCGGACGCGCCTGATAGACGTAGCCGCCGAGCACGAAGGCGCCGGCGCTGTCGAGCGGGCGCGGGGGCGCGGAGGCGTCGGCCGGATCGACCGCCAGGAGCTCGCCGCTCGTGCGCTGCAGGAACACCGAGCGGCAGTCCGGGTCGGCGCCGACGAAGAACGCGGGCTCGCGCGGCACGGTGCGGAGCGCCGTGTCGTGGCGCGCCGCGAACAGCTCCCAGGTCGCGGCATCGCGCTTGCGCCAGGCCAGGAGCCGCCCGTCCGGGCAGGGCGCGAGCAGGTGAGCGTTCTGGATGGTGCGCACGCGCGTGCCGTCGACGCGGTACACGCGGATCTCCGAGCCCACCTGCCACACGACCTCGTCCGGACCGGTGCGCGCGACGAAGGCAGCGCTCTCGCCGAGGGCCGGCTTCTCGCTCACGCCCGCCTCGCTGCGGCCGCGGAAGGACAAGAGGCGCCGGGCGCCGCTCGACGCCGGATCGAAGACCACGAGGTCGGCCGTGACGAGCTTGCCGTCGGCGAGCCGCCAGCCGTTCGGATAGATCCGCGGCCCGAGGTTGCGCCCCTCGCCGAGCAGGTCGCCGTAGTCGTCGAGCTGGGTGAGGCGCGGCGGCTGCCCTGGGCGCGGCGCGCCGCACGGCCACGTCCTCGGGTCGGGTGCCGGATCGTCCGGGGCGCGCGGGCCCTTGCGCAGGTAGTACCAGCGCGCGCGCGCGCCGTGTCCGCACACCCCGATGTCGAGCCCGCGCTCGTGCCAGGCGAGGTCGAAGGTGTCGCGCTCGACCGGACGCGCCGCGGCGAGCCGCGCGCCGCTCGCGTCGAGCTCGTAGACGCCCACCTCGGTCGCGCCGAGCACCGCGACCACCGGATCGCGCGGGCTGAAACGCGCCGCCGTGACGACCTCGGCGACCTCGAGCTCGATGCGGCGAGGGGCGCTCGGCTGCCAGAACACCACCGACCGACCCCGCGCCGCGGCGAGCCAGCTCCCGTCGGAGGACAGGTGCAGCAGCCGCCCCTCGAAGGGGTCGACGTCGGCCGACTCGGGCCTGCGCAGGTCCCAGCGCGCCAGCCCCTCGGCCGTGGCGCAGGCCACCACCGGCGCGCGCTCGGCGACGAGCACGGCGTTGACGCCCCGCGCACAGCGCATCGGCGACTCGGCCGCGAGCACGATCTCGCCGGCGCGGCGCAGCACCCACACGCGCAGCCCACCGTCGAGCCCGCGCGTCACGAAGGCGCTCGTGAACGGGAACGCCACGTAGTCGTCCACGCCCTGAGCGTGCGGCCGGAAGCGGTGGATGACGGGGCCCCAGGATGCGTCCTCGACCGGCGTGAAGTCGAACACGGTCAGGGTGGAGCTGCCCGCGCCACCGAGCAACCAGCGCTGGGTCCACGGGAAGCTCGGCTTGGCCACGCGCTCGAGCGAGAGGAACTCGGCGCGCGGCAGATCGCTCGCGTCGCGCCACAGCTCGAGCGGCAACACCGGGTCGTCGGTGCCCTCGCGAATCGCGGCCGCGAGGTACGCGACGCGCACGTAGGGGTCGCTCGCGCGCCGGCTGCGCGTCACCATGCGGGACACGAGCTCGCGCTGCTCGGCGTCCCGCCGCGCGCGCTCGTGCGCCGCCGCGCGCGCCGAGACCGCGGCCTCGAGCGCCACGGCGCCGACCACCGCGGCGACCACGAGCACGGCAGCGAGGCCGCGCATGCCCCAGCGCAGGCGCGCGGCGCGGCGGGACGCCTCGACGAAGGCCGTCTCGTCGTCCGACAGCTCGCCGGCGACGCCGTGGCGCCGTATCTCGGCGAGCTGGTGCCCGCGCCACAGCTCCTCCTTGCGGTGTCCGCCCTCGACCCAGCGCCGCGCCGTGTCGCGCAGCTCCTCGAGGAAGCCCAGCCGTTCGACGTTCTCGAGGCGCAGGTCGACGAGCCGGCGCCACACCTCGGGCAGCCGATCGTGCCCGAGGCGCACGCGCCCGCGCTGGCGCACGAGCAGGCGCGCCGCGAGCAGCGTGTCGCGCACGTTCGGAAAGGACGCCACGTCGTCGAAGGCGCTCGCGATGGCCCGCTCCTCGACCGCGCAGGAGCGGCCGTCGGCACTCACGAGGCGCAGCAGCAGCCCCGCGGCGACGTGCTGCTCGTGGGGCTCGAGCCCCGTGAAGACCGCCTCGGCGTGGCGGGCCACGATGCCCACGAGCCCCCCGAGCGCCTGCCAGCGAGCTCCGTCGAGGGCCCCGGCAGCACCGGCCGACTGCCAGAACGCGGCGAGCGCGAGCGACACGAGCGGCAGGCGCGTCTCGTCGCGCAGGAGCTCGGCGCGCAGCTCGTGGGTCACCGCGTCGAGGTCGCCGAGCTGCACCCCCGACGCCTTGAGCGGGGCGAGCACCATGTCGCGCACCGCGCCCGCGGGCGGCGGCCCGAGGAAGCGCAGGAAGGGCCGCACGGCCGTGCCGAGGGCGTCACGCCGCAGGATCTCCACGGTGCGGTCCTCCGGCAGGGTCGCCAGCAGCCGCAGGCCCCGCACCCCGCCTGCGAGCCCGGTGACGAGCGCCTCGAGGTGCCGGCTCCGGTGCGCCGGCACCTCGAGCAGGCGCTCGAGCCCGACGAGGACCAGCGCCGCACCGGTGTGCGCGCCGGACGCCCAGGTGCGCAGGAGCTCGAGCCACGCGCTCGCCTCACCCGGCCCGGCCTCGGGCTCGGTCGGGCGCGCCGACGCCGCGGGCCGCGACTCCGGATCCGCCTCGAGCTCGCCGACGAGCGGCGCGAGCGCCGCGGCGAGCGCCGCGTCCGGCGCCGTACCGAGCTCCACCACGACGGCCTGCCAGTCGTCGCGGTCGTCGGCGAAGGCGCGCGCGAGCTCGGGCACGATGCCCGCCACCGCGAGCGAGCGCAGCCCGACGCCACCGACGCCCTGCAAGACGACCGCCGGCTGGTCGCAGAGCTCTCGGCCGAGGCGCGCGGCGTCCTCGGCGCGACCGAAGAGCTTGCCCTCGTCCTCGGGCCGGTAGGGCTCGAGGCCGCGGTACGGGTTGCCGCCCCAGCCGTGGGGGCAGCTCCAGACGACGTCGAGCTCCACGCGCAGCCCACCGCGCTCCACGCCGCGCGCCAGCGGATCGAGCGCCAGCCAACGCTTGCAGAGCGCGACGAGCGCCGCCGGAAGCCCCGCGGGATCGGCGGCGAGCTCGCGGAGGTAACCGCGCACCGTCGCGGCCTGCACCTCGCTGAACCACACGCGCGCCGCGCTCGGGTCGACGCTGCCCGTCGGGCGCGGCCCCACGCGCTGCGGCAGCTCGCCGGTGGCGAGCTGCACGATGCACGCCGCGAGCGCGTACGCATCCGCCGCGGCGCTCGGCTCGCCCCCCTCGAAGATCTCGGGCGCCATGAAGCCGGGCGTGCCGACCACCGTGCGCGAGCCGCTCGAGGTGCGAGTCCCCAGCACCTCGCGGGTGCGCGCGGCCTCCGCCGCACGCCGCTCCTGCTCGACCACGAACTCGGCCGTGGACATCGCGTCCGGGGACGGCGCGGGCAGCTCGAGGGCCGGCGCCGCGGCGCGCGCCGCCGGCCGCGCTGGCTCCTCGCGCCGCGCGCGCCCGCGTTGCGCGATGCCGAAGTCGAGCACCTTGAGCTGCCCCTCCTCGGTCAGGAACAGGTTCGAGGGCTTGAGGTCGAGGTGCACCACGCCGGCGCGGTGGATCTCGTCGAGGGCCGCCGCCGTCTCGCGCGCCCACCACAGCACGCGCCGCCACGCCACGCGCTCCTGGCGCGCGATGGGCTCGGCCAAGGTGTCGCCCCGCAGAAGCTCCATCGCCACGAACGGCGTGTCGGCGTCGAGGTGCAGGATCCCCGCCGAGTAGATGGTCACGAGCGCCGGGTGCCGGAACGAGGCGATGATGCGCGCCTCCTCGGTCCAGTCCTGCGTCTCGGCGATGTCGACCCGCAGGAGCTTGAGCGCCACCTCGCGGAGCGCCGAGCCGTCGGGCAAGAGCTCCTCGGCGCGCCACACGTCGCCGAAGCCGCCCTGGCCGATGCGACCCACGAGCCGGTAGCGCCCCTCGAGGACGTCGCCCGCCTCGCGGGCTCTGGACGCTGCGGTCGCCATGGGAGCCCCACGCTAACGAGAAGGCGGCAAGGGGGGAAGGGGCCCCCTGATCCGGCCGCGAGGTTCTTGCCCGGCTCCGGGGCGCCAGGCGCCCGTCAGCTCGTGACGAGGCTGCGCAGCAGCGGCGGCAGGCGACGCGGGTCGACCGTGGTCGTGAGCGTGTCGCCGGACACGACGGCGCTCATGTTGCAGCTGCCGGCGCGCGGCAGGTGGTCCATCCAGTACAGCCCGTAGTTGTCGCCCGACACCAGGCGGCGCACGAAGGGCTCGAGCGGCAGGACGAGCCCGTCGCGCCAGCGCGCCAGGTAGACCACGTTGGCGAGCCGCACGGGGCTGTTGAAGCCGATGCGGCGGCGCGCGCCGGTCGAGTACGGGCCGGTGTGATCGACGAACTCGACCGTCTGCAGCTCGCCGTAGAGGTCGGGCTCGGTGCGCTGCACGCTGACGAGCGTCCAGGCCGCGAGCGGCCGCAGCGCCCGCAAGATGATGCGGGTCATCTGCTCGAACTCGCGCAGATCGGCCTCGGCGCGGGCCTCGGTGTAGTGGCCGTGCGCGAAGCTGTTGCGCTCGTTGTGCATCAGGTTCGACAGCGTGTCGAAGGTCTGGTTCTGCGTGAGCCTGACGTCGAGCAGATCCTTGGCGAGCTGACCGATGGGGTCGCTCGCGCCCTCGAAGCCCTTGGCCGCGATGCGCGCGAGCTCGCGCCAGCTGCCGAGCGGCAGGCCCTCGCGCGTCTTCGTGCGCTCGTGGAACAGGCGGATCGCCTTGTGGTCGTCGGTCTCGCGCGCCGTCGCGAAGTAGGCCGAAGCGAGCACCACCGCGATGAGGCGCCAGGTACCCTCGAGCACGTCGAAGAGCATCTTGACGCGCTCGACCGCGCTCGAGGCGCTGATGGCGGCATGCACCCGCCCCGCGATCGGATGCGGCAGCCCGCCCGAGAGGGCCGAGAGCACGCCGTGCTGGTCGCCGCACTCGCGCGACAGCTCCTGGGCTCGCTCCATCGCCTGGCCCGTGAACGCCTCCTCCCACGAGAGCGTGCGGGGCAGCTCGACCTGACCGTCGGTGATCGGCGGACGGGCGTGCCACTCGCACTGCACGGCGACGCCGAGCTCGGAGGCGACGATCTTGCGCGGCACGCAGGCCCCGACGACGCCCGGCGCCAGGCGGGTGACGAGCGCCTGCGGCCCGACCTGCGTGGCGATCACGGCCGCGAGCTCCTGCTCGAGCGCCGAGACCACGGAGGCGCCGATCTGCAGGAGCGCGTTCTGGTCTTCGATGGCGAAGAGCAGCATCTGCTGCTTCGGATTCTTGGCCGCGGTGAGCACGTCCTGCGCGATGCTCATGCGGACGTCGGGCTGGCTCGCGCGCAGCGGTACGATGGTGCCGCGGCCGCGACCGAGCGGCCCGGCCGCCGCGATGATGGCGTTGAGCGCGAGCTCGACCTCGCTGCCGGCGTGGGTCGCCTCGCCCTCGAGCAGCCAGTAGCCGGTCGCGAGCACGGTGGCGCCCGCGGCGCGTGCCGTCTCGAGCGCGGCCGCGGCCGTGCTCTGCTGGACCGGCTCGTCGCCGCGCACGATGAGCACCACGGTGTCGCCCTCGCGGGCCACCACCGAGCTCGGCGCGCTGCGGTGCACCGCGGCCGCGACGCGCACGCTCACCGGGTTGTCGCCCTTCTGCTGGTCGGGCGCGAGCTGCAAGAGCGCGAGGCCGTGCCGCTCGCGCTGTTGCAGCACCGTCGCGACCTCCTGCTCGAGGCCGCCGCGCGCCAGCATCCCCGAGGCGGGGTCGACGGTGCCCGCCGGCACGATGCGCTGCACGTAGCGCCGGTCGACGAAGGTGGCGTGCATGGCGCCCACGGTCACGACCGTGCCGTGCACCATCGGAGCTTCCTCGCCGCGCTGCAGCGCCCGCGTGCCGACCTGCACCGGCACGTTGCACTCGTCGCGGCGGCGCAGCCACCAGCGCACGCCGTCGTGGCGCAGCGTCGCGGCGAGACGCGAGGCGACGTCGGGGTAGACGAGCTGGTTCACCTCGTCGCCCATGCGCTCCACGCGCCCGAGGTTCAGCTTGCCGACGGGCTCGAGGCGGAGATCGCGCACGCTGCCGTCGGAGGCCTCGATGCGCAGCCGGTCGGGCGAGTCCACCTCGCCGCGCCAGACCGAGAAGGCCGGGGCGTCGGCGAGCCAGACCGTGGCCGCGCCGCGCGTCTGCGCCGCGATGGTGGCGTCGAGCGGTCCGCCCGAGCCGGGGGCGCTCGGCTGGGGGCTCTCGGGCCTGGGCCGCGGCGTCGGCGCGCCCGGCCCGAGCGGGGCGACGGGCGCCGAGAGCGCCGCGGACGGGAGCGTCCCCTGGACCCGCGGAGCGTCCGGGAGCGCGGCCGATGCGCCCGAGGGAGCCGGCACGGTCGTCTGGTAGGCGGCCCGCGCCTCGGGCCAGGCCGTGGCGAGCGCGGCGCCGAAGTCGCGCGCCGCCTGGTAGCGCTCGTTGCGCTCGCGGTAGAGCGCGCGGCGGATCGCCGCGGCGAGGACGGCGGGCACCTCGGGGTTCAGCTTGCAGAGATCGGGCGGATCGCGCTGGCAGATGGCCATCACGAGCCGGGCGTAGGAGCGATCCATGAACGGCGGCTCGCCGGCGAGGCACTCGAACAGGATCGCGCCCATCGACCAGAGGTCGGTCCGGTGGTCGACGTCGAGCGCCTCGACCTGCTCGGGCGACATGTACAGAGGCGTGCCGATGATCGTGCCCTGCTGCGTCAGCCGCGCGCTGTCGGTGAAGCCGGGGCCGCTCACGCGCCCCTCGGGCTCCATCAGCTTCGACAGGCCGAAGTCGACGATCTTGACGTGCAGGAGCTCGTCGTCGCCCATCACGAGGAACAGGTTCTCGGGCTTGAGGTCGCGGTGCACGATCCCGGCCGCGTGCACCTTCGCGAGCCCGCGCAGCGCCTCGACGCCGAAGCGCACCGCCTCGCTCACCGGCAGCCGGCCGTGCTGCTTGATGCGCTCGGCGAGATCGCGGCCCTCGAGCAGCTCCATCACGAGGAAGGGCTGCCCGGCGCCGTCCTGGCCCCAGTCGAAGACCTGCACGATGTGGGCGCTCTCGACCGCCGAGATGGCGCGGGCCTCGCGGTGAAAGCGCGCCAGGGTCGTGTCGTCCTGGTCGGCGCTCATGTGCAGGAACTTCAGCGCGACGCGCTTGCCGATGCTGGTGTTCTCGGCCTCGTAGACGCTCCCCATGCCGCCCTGCCCGAGGAGGCGGTGGATCCGGTACTTGTCTGCGACGACGGTGCCGACGCGCGTGTCGACTGGCCTGGCGCTGTTTGTCACGTTCTGTCTCGAGCCTGGACTGCGACGGGAGGCGGACGGGTCGAACCGCACCGCGGCCGGACCCCGATCCTAGCCCACTTGGACCACGGACGCCGCTGGCGCGCAACCCGAGGAGCGAGGACGACGAGGGCCGACCGCCGGGCCCACGCGGCGCCGGCGACGGCTCCCGCGCCCGAGCGATGGAGCCCCGAGCACGTTCCCGGCGGGGCGGCACGAAACAAACGCGGCGGCCCCTCCGTCTCATGATCCTATGCCTTGCCGCCCCCCCACCCCTGCGACGGCGACGTCGGGGGTAGGACGTGCCGAAGGCGAGGACGAGCGCGCGCCCGAGCACGGCGCCGCCGCCGGGAGGTCGTGCATTGCGGCGCCGACTCGCGGTATGCTGCGTGACCGTGGCTCCGGCCTGGACATGAGGCTGGGGGCCGTGAGGCAGGGTCGTGGGCCGCGCTGGGGCGACCGCGATGCTGCCGGCCGACTCGTGCGAACGCGTGGAGGCTGAGGGGCCGACCCCCGACGGAGCGCATGCAAGACGACACCGAGATCCGCTTCACGATTCCGATGCCCGGCGGCAAGGTCGCGCGCGTGCCGGTGTCCGTGCTCGAGAAGTACATCGACGAGGGCGCGCGCCCCGTCCATTCCGGCGAGACACCGACGGCGACGACGTCGAGCCCCGCTGGCGAAACGACCACGATCCGAACGGGAGACGGCATGATCACCATCAACATCTACGCAGCACGCGGCGAGGTTGCGATCGAGCACAAGCAGGGCGAGGCCGACGACGACGTCACCGCCCACTCCCTGAGCGTCGACCAGACCACCGGCACGAGCAGCTGGCACACCGAATGGGAGCTCGGCCAGTGCGAGTACACCGACGAGTCCGGCTTCCCGCGGGCCGCCTACGCGTGGCACCGTCACCCCTTCGGGACCGAGTACACCGAGATCTACACCGGATGAGCACCCCTTCGCGCCTTCGCTACGCCTGGCTTGGGGCGGCCGGGTCCGCCGCGGCGCTCACGCCCCTCGGCTGCGTCGCCCCGAACCACCCCCTCGCCGAGGGCCTGCTCGAGGTCATCGTGGACGACGTGCCGCTCTTCGCCGCCGACCTGCTCGACGACACCGGGCTGCCCGTGCTGCCGCGGCAGGAGCCGTACGAGAAGGTCGTACAGCTGCGCATGTCCGACCACACCGGGAAGGACGCGGATCGCGGGGCGTTCGTCGACGTGCGTCTCGACCCGCCGGGCTCGCTCGAGCTCGTCGCGGTGGACGAGACCTGCGAGTACCTGAGCGGCACGTTCCGGTGCACGGCGCAGGACGACGGCTACGCGCGCTTCCTGCTCCGCTCGATGTCCGACTGGTCCGGCAACGTCGACATCCGCTTCGACGGGCGCGAGGACTCGAAGCCCATCGAGGTGAGCGCTGCGGGCCTGCCCCCGGGCGCCTCGAGCTTCGAGTTCATCGTCGGGGGCGTCGACGGCAACCTCAACACCGTCGGGGCCACGTACGCGCAGCTCAAGTGCGCGACCGGGCCCGTGCCGAGCATCGCCGAGGACAAGTGGCCCGCCGGCAAGATCCGCGCGCGCGAGGTCACCGTGCGCGCCCTGCCGCCCGCGAAGGCGCCGGCCACGATCAAGAACGCCCCCGTCGTCGTGCAGTCGCTCGACCCGGAGGCCGCCCTGTCGAACAGCGTCGACTGCGCCGTCCGCGTGAGCCGCCTGCGCGTCCTGCTCGACGAGGTGGGCGAGTCGCCGGCCTTCTACTTCTGCTTCAGCGACCTCGGCGGCGACGCGGTCCGCTTCGCGGCGCTGAGCGGGGCGGACACGACCGAGCGCGAGCTGCGCGTCGCGGCCGAGCCGCGGCTCTTCCGGCTGGTCACCACGGCCCCGAGCCTCGGGCCCCTCGAGCAGGGGCAGCAGGTCGCCGAGCTGTCGGCGTACGACGCCGAGTTCCGGCCGGTGCAGATGCGGGTCGACGTGGCGAGCACCGACCTCACGGTCCTGTCGCCGCAGCCGGCCTCGGTAACGACCTCGTCGGACGAGCAACAGCCCGTGGTGGCCATCACCGTGAACTCCGGGCCGGGCGGCTCGGCGCGCGTGCGCGTCACCCCGGAGCTGCGCGCCACCCCGGCGTGCGAAACGAGCCTCATCACGATCCAGTGAGCGCGGGCGCCATCGGCGCTCGCCGCGCGTCCGTGTGCTTTGAACCTGGGTATGGCGATTCGCGGTGCTTCGAGCAGCGTCCGAGCCGGACGCTCCTGCTGGCACCACCTCGGCTCCTATGATTCGACGACAAACCACTGAAGGCGGCGCGCACTCGAAGCGCGCCAGGGTACGTGGGTCCGCGCGGCTCGGCGCATGGCTGGGCGCGCTCGGCGCGCTCGGCGCCCTGTTGTGGGCGCCGCCGGCCGAGGCCCAGCCCGATCCCGGCGAGCTGAAGGCCGACTTCAAGGGCGCGCTCCAACTGCTCGTCGTGGCAGGGGGCGCCCCGAGGACCGCCGAGGCCCGCGCGGCGAGTGAGATCTTCCCCGACGCCCGCAAGACCTGGATGCAGGTGCAGGGCGTCGACCCGATGGTGATCGAGGGCGCCCGGCGCGGTGCGCGCGAGTGGGTCTGCTCCCAGGGATGCAGCCTCTCCGACGCGAAGGCGATCGGCACCGAGACCGAGGCGCCGCAGAGCGGTCAGGTCGAGCCGGGCGACGCGATGCTCGTGTCGATCAAGGCCCAGACGCCCACGCTGCCCCTGCCGATCACGATCTGGCGCCCCATCGCCGTCCAGGGCAAGGGCGCGCCGAACACCCCGAGCCGCGCGAGCTCGCAGGGCCGGCTGCTCTTCGACCCGGGCCTGCTCGGCCGCCGCCCGTACAGCCACGTCTGCTCGTACCCGCCCGTCGACCAGCCGGTCGCGCCCGGCACGGTCCTGAAGCTGCCGTGCGTGCGCGACGAGCCGCAGACCATGCCGCCGACGCCCGACATGGTCGAGCTCTCGCTCGGCCTGCAGTGGCCCGTCGCCTCCGAGCTCGCGGACTTCCAGTACGTCGCGGTCGTCGACAGCTGCGGCAACGCGCGCGTGCAGACGTTCCAGCGCTTCTTCACGGTGCCGGTCATCGAGGTCGGCAGCGGCGGGTGTGGACTGCCGGATGGCAAGGCGCTGCGCGTCTTCCCCTCGGGCACGTCGTTCCGCGTGACCGCGTTCAACCTCGACCACCCGGCGACGGGCGACGTGGTGAGCGCCACCTTCCGGGTCTCCATCCCGGCGCTCGAGGATCTCGTGAGCGCGGACAACCCGCCGATGCTCTTCCCGGATCCGCTCGCGACCGATCTGCAGATCGATTGTGGTCCGCCGACGCTCAAGGCGCTGCCGGGCCCCGGCGGCATCCCGCCGATGCCGCCCGGTGCCGTCCCGCCCGGAGCGAAGCTCCCGGGCGCGGCCCCGCCGGGCGCCGCACCGCCCGGCGCGCCCCCGGGTGCGCCCCCCGGTGCGCCGCGGCCCCCCGGCGCCACCCAGCCGCCACCGACCCCGGAGGAGCCCCCCGACGGCGGCACCCCGGACGAGCCGCCGGTCGACGACGGCGACGGCGGCGGCCCGGAGCCGCCGCGCGGCAAGCTCGCCGAGCCGATCAAGCCGGTGCCCATCCAGGGGCCGCGGCTCATCCCCGAGTCGCGGCCGACGGGCCAGCCGCTCGCGCACCAGGGCCTCGTCATCGCCCCCGAGCCGATCCTGCGCGGCGATTGCCGCATCGAGCTGCTCGGTCAGACGAAGCGACGCCTGGTCGCGCCGCTCGCCCTCCACGTCGCCATCTGGCGCACCGACAAGCCGAACGACGCTCCCATCTGGCAGAGCCGCTGGACGGTCACGCCGAACGACGCGACGCTGCACATCCCGCAGCTCATCATCGACGGCGAGTCCCGCCTGCGCATCGAGGTGTCGAGCGACCCGCTCAGCGCCGACGGCAACATCGTCCTGCTCGCGGACGCGGGCCGCATGGCTCGCCTGCACGGCACCGTCCGCCCGTCCGACCTGCGGCGCCTCATCGGGTCGGTGACCGTCTACACGGCGCCGCTCTGCGGCGAGATGAACTTCGAGACCGTCGAGGGCGCCGGCAACTGCGTGCGCGGCTACTTCACCGTGCCGGCCATGCTCGCCACGCTGCAGATCACCCGTGCGCCCTGGGTCGAGCGGCCTCTCATCACGCGCAAGATCTTGGGAGCGGTCGGCCTCGCCTTCGCGATCGACAGCTACGACCCGGTCGAGCGGCAGGCCTTCCCGATCGCCTTCCAGGTGGGTGGCTTCATCCAAGACCTCGACCAGGACAGGCTCGGCATCCTCGCCTACGCGGGCGTCGCGCCCACGGTGCCCATCCTGGGCGAGGGCGGCAACACGACCTCCATCGGCCTCTTGGCCGGCGCGGGCATCGAGTACATCACGAACACGAACGGGCCGGACGAGGGGTTCAAGCCCGCCGCCTTCGTGTCGATCGTGGTGCAGGTCGGCCAGGCGAACCCGGCCGTGTCGGGCGAGCACGCCACCTTCGGACAGGTGAACGAGGGCGCGATGGGCATGGAGGTGCGCGGCACTGGCGAGTACCGGGCCTCGGGCTACGCGGGCGGCGACGCCGACAGCGAGGTCAGCTACGACAGCCCGGGCGTGCGGCGCGGCGAGTCGGAAGACTGACGACGCCGGGACCGAGACCGCCCGACGCGCTTGCAACGCGCCGCGGCGTGGTCAAGCTCTCTTGGATGGATGGGCTGGAGGAGGCGCGCGCCGGGGCGGACCACGGCGCGGACGGAGAGGTCGACCTCGTGGCGCGCGGCGGGCAAGGCGCGGTCGCGGCGGTCGCGCGGCCGCGGGTGCGGCGCGGGCCGCGCACCGTCGCGAGCTTCGCGCTCTTCATCGCCACCGTGACGGCCGTCCTCGCGGCGATGCACCTCTACCTGTGGCAGCGCCTGTTCGCCGCCCCCGAGCTCGGCGCCGCATGGAGCGCCACCGGCGGGCTCGCCCTCGCCATCCTGTGTCTCGCGACCCCCGCCGGCATGCTGCTCGGGCGCGCCCTGCCCCGCCCCGCCGGCACGCTCGTGGGCCTCGTCGCCTACGTGTGGCTCGGCCTCGCGGCGCTGCTGTTCTTCGGGCTCGCCGCCGCCGAGCTCGTGCGCGGTGCGGTGTGGCTCGTCGGCGCCATCTTCGGGCTCGACGTGTCCCCGACCCACGTGGCGCGCGCCGTGGCCGTCACCGTCGCGGGCGGGGCCGGCCTCGCGGCACTCTACGGCGTCGGGCGCGCGCTCGGCCCGGTGCCGGTGCGCCGCGTCGAGGTCGAGCTGGCGCGCCTGCCCGCGAGCCTGTCGGGCCTGCGCATCGTGCAGCTGTCCGACCTGCACGTCGGGCCGACCCGCGGGCGCCGCTTCGTCGAGGCCGTCGTCGCGCGCGTCAACGCGCTCGAGCCCGACATCGTCGCGATCACGGGCGATCTCGTGGATGGCTCGGTCGAGCGCCTGCGCCCGCACACCGCGCCGCTCGCCGATCTGCGCGCGCGCCACGGCGTCTTCTTCGTGACCGGCAACCACGAGTACTACTCGGGCGCCGACGCCTGGGTGCGCGAGCTCGAGCGGCTCGGCGTGCGGGTGCTGCGCAACGAGCGCGTGGCCATCGTCGGCCCGGACGGCGCGGCGCTCGACCTCGCGGGCGTGGACGACTGGAGCGCGTTCGGGCCGGGCCACGGGCGCGACCTCGAGCGGGCGCTCGCGGGGCGCGATCCGCGACGCGAGGTCGTGCTGCTCGCGCACCAGCCCAAGCAGGTCCACGAGGCGGCGGCCCGCGGCGTGGGCCTGCAGCTCTCCGGGCACACGCACGGCGGCCAGATCTTCCCGTGGACGCTGTTCGTGCGCCTCGACCAGCCGACGGTGGCCGGGCTCGAGCGCATCGGCGCCACGCAGATCTACACGAGCCGCGGCACCGGCTACTGGGGCCCGCCCATGCGGGTCGGCGCGCCCCCCGAGGTGACCCTCGTGACGCTGCGGCCGAGCGCGACGCGCGCGTGACCACCCGCTTCGGGGCGCCGAGAGCTGTGGTATGACCCCGGCACTCCGACGCGCTGCGTCGGAGCGGTCGGAGCTCGAGATCCATGCAGCGGCGCGAGCCACACCTGTTCCGCCAGCACCCGCGCCTCGCGGAGCACGTGCCGTGGATGCTGCTCGGTGGCCGGCGCACGCCCATCGAGCCGCTCGCCGCGCTCGGTCGCGAGGCGGGCGGCCTGCGGCTCTACGTCAAGCGCGACGACTCCTTCGCGCGCGACACCGACGCGCCCGCGGGCCCGGGCGGAGCCCGCGCGGAGGTCGCCGGCGCGAAGTTGCGCAAGCTCGAGTTCGTCCTCGCCGACGCGGTGCGCCGCCACAGCGACGTGCTCGTGACGATCGGCGCCTTCGGCTCGAACCACCTCTACGCCACGGCCGCGTGCGGGCGGGAGCTCGGCATGCGCACCATCGGCGTCACGATGCCTCAGCCGAGCCAGCCCCACGCGCGCCGCAACCTCCGTGCGAGCCTCGCCGTCGGCACCGAGCTGTCGATCGCGCGTGGGGCCCCCGGCGTGATGGCCCGCACGGCGTGGACGCTCGGCCGCACGGTGGCGACGCCCGGCGTGCACCCCTACTTCGGTCCCCCGGGCGGCTCGTCACCGCTCGGCGTGCTCGGCGCGGTCGAGGCGGCGCTCGAGATCGCAGCGCAGGTGCGCGCCGGCGAGGCGCCCGCGCCGGACTACGTGTTCGTGCCGGCGGGCTCGTGCGGCCTGCTGGCGGGGCTCGCGCTCGGCCTCGAGCTCGCGGGGCTCGGTGCGCTCGCCGTCGGCGTCCGGGTCTTCTCGCGCTCCGGTTGCAACGAGTGGACGACCCGCCGGCTCGCGGGCGCAGCGCGCGCCCTGCTCGAGCGCGCCGACCCCGGCGTCGCCACCGCCCTCGCCGGTCGGAGCGTGCGCTTTCGCATGCTGCACGACTTCTTCGGCACGGGCTACGGCCGGGCGACCGAGGCGGGGCGGCGCGCCATCGAGACCGTCTCGCGCCTCGAGGGGCTGGCGCTCGAGCCCACCTACGGAGCCAAGGCGCTCGCCGGCATGCTGGCCTTCATGCGCGCCCCCGGGCGCAGTCGCGAGACGGCCCTGTTCGTGCACACCTGCCGCGTGGCGCCGAGCGAGCGCGTGCCCGACGCACCCGCGCTCGGCGGCGTGCCGCGGCGCGTGCGGGCGTTTCTCGAGAGCGAGGAGGCGTGACATGCCGGACCGGTCGAACGCGAGCGAGCCACGTGGCGACGAGCCCCCTCGGGGTGCGGACCGGGCGCTCGTGCGCCGCCCCGCGGAGCCGCTCGCGGCCCGCGCCGAGCACCTCGTGATCCTGCACGAGCCCGAGCGCATGAACCTGCTCGGTCTGCTCATGCGCGGGCTGCTCGCCGCGAACCTCGAGGACCCGGAGCTGCGCGCCCGCGCCCTCCGCCTGCGCGCCGGCATCCACGTGCGCGCCGGGGACATGCACGTCACCCTGCGCTTCGCCGAGGACGGCGTGCACATCACCGCGGGCGCCGAGGCGTCGAACGCCCGCGTGTCGGGCGACATGAAGGCGCTGCTCGGTGTCGTCACCGGCGCGGGCATGATCGGGCCCGTCCTGCGCGGCCGCGTGCGCATCGGCGGCAACCCCTTCTTGCTCCTGCGCGTGCTGCCGCTCATCCGCGCGCGCGCGGTCCACCCGAGCCTGCCCCCCGCCGAGGAGTCTCAATGAAAGCCGCACTCGCCGCCATCGTCGGAGCCGACGCCGTCCTCGACGCACCGCTCGACCTCGCGCCCTACCGCGAGGACTACTGCGAGGCGGACCCGGTCGATCCGACGCTCGTCGTGTTCGCGACGAAGACCGAAGAGGTCCAGGCCATCGTGAAGCTGTGCGCCGAGCGGCGCACGCCCATCACGCCGCGCGTGGCCGGCAGCAACGTGGGCGGGCTCGCGCTGCCCGCGCCCGGAGGCCTCGTGCTCGACCTCACGCGCATGAACCGCATCGTCTCGGTGGACGAGGCCGACATGTACGCCGTGATCGAGCCGGGCGTGACGCAGGCCGACCTGAAGCGCCACCTGGTCGAGCACGACATCCCGCTCACCTTCGGCTTCTCGCTCGCGCCGCCCGACACCTCGGTGCTGGCCAACTGCCTGCTCGGAGGTCTCACGAACCGCTCGCTCAAGTACGGCGACCAGTCGCAGTGGGTGAGCGGCCTCGAGGTCGTGCTGGCCGACGGCAGCCTGGTGCGCACGGGATCCTGGGCGCTCAGCGACTCGGCCTTCGGGCTCGTGCCCTTCCCCGACGTATCCGGCCTGTTCCTCGGCTGGCAGGCCACGACCGGCATCGCGACGCGCATGGCGTTCCAGCTGTGGCCGCGCCACCGGCTCAACAAGCGCCTGTTCGTGCTGACCTACAGCGCCCACGGCACCTTCGAGGCGGTGCGCCGCCTGTGCCGCACGGAGCTCTGCGACGACATCGGCGGCCTGTCCTGGCCCTCGGCGAAGATGATGATGGGGGTGAAGCACCCCTTCCCGGAGCCAGCGACCGGCGAGCCCACCTTCTTCCTGTACGTCGACCTCACGGCCGGGAGCGAGGCCGAGATGAGCTTGAAGGAGGGCGCCCTCGACCATACGCTCGCGGACGTGCGCCGCCTGGGCGAGCGCATCGAGGAGCCGCTCGACGTCGCCACGCTCCTGCGCGTGAACCCTGCGCTCGGTGCCTTCGCGGAGTTCCCGGTGGAGCTCGAGTTCCTCACGAACCACGGCGGCGGTGGGCTCACCTGGATCGGCACCTACGGGCCGCTGTCGCGCTTCGAGGACGGCATCGCCGCCGGCACCGAGATCATGGTGCGACACGGCTTCCCGCCGCTCATCGTCACGCGCCCCATGCGCGGGGGCCACTACGGCGTCCTGCGCTTCGTGGCCATCTTCGACAAGAAGGACGCGGCGGAGATCGAGCGCGTGAAGCAGCTCAACCTGGAGCTGCTCGAGATGGTCACCGCCAAGGGCTTCGTCATGTACAAGACACCCCCCTGGGCGTGGGAGAAGCTGCGCGGCCGCATCGACCCCGGCCTGCTCGCCCTGATGGAGCGCACGAAGCGCATGCTCGACCCGCTCGGCATCCTGAATCCCGGCAAGCTCGGGTACTGAGAGCAGAAAAAGGCGCGCCGTGCGTCGGCGGGCCCGTGGTAGGCATGAGCGTTCGCTCGCGTCCCCGAGCGCCGAGCCCACCCCGGGGGTACGAACCATGGCCGACACGATCATCGCGCGCCTGATGCAGCAGGCCCAAGACCGACCCAACGCCAACGCCTACTTCGCGAAGCAGGGCGGCGTGTGGAGGCCCACCACCTGGGCGAGGTACGCCGCGGAAGTGCGCACGGCCGGTCGGGCTCTCCTCGCGCTCGGCGTGGGGCGCAAGCACGGTGAGGGCAACGGGCACGGTGCCGCCGGCGAGAGCTGCGTGTGCATTCTCGGCTTCAACCGGCCCGAGTGGACGATCTTCAACCTCGGCGCGATGGCGGTCGGTGCGGCACCGGCCGGCATCTACACGACCTCCTCCCCGACCGAGGTCGCGTACATCGTCGGGCACACCGAGAGCAAGGTCGTGCTGTGCGAGAACCGCGCGCAGTGGGAGAAGATCGACAAGGAGCGGTCGAGCCTGCCGAAGCTCGAGCACGCGGTCCTGATGCGCGGCGCCGAGCCGGTCGACGACCCGATGGTGCTCGGCTGGGAGCAGTTCCTGGCGCGCGCCGCCGAGGTCGAGGACGCCGTGCTCGAGGAGCACGCGGCGGCGCTCGACCCCGCGGCCCTCGGCACGCTCATCTACACCTCGGGCACGACGGGCCCGCCCAAGGGCGTGATGCTGTCGCACGAGAACCTGGCGTGGACGGCGCGGCTCGCGGTCGACATCACCGGCGCCTGCGCCGACGACACGTCGGTCTCGTACCTGCCGCTGTCGCACATCGCCGAGCAGATGTTCTCGCTCCACGGCCCCATCACGAGCGGCTCGCAGGTGTACTTCGCCGAGGCGATCGACCGGGTGGCCGAGAACTTCAAGGAGGTACAGCCCTCCATCGTGTTCGGCGTGCCGCGCATCTGGGAGAAGTTCCACGCCGGCGTGACCGCGAAGATGAGGCAGGCGACCGGCTTGAAGGCCAAGGTGGCGAGCTTCGCGCAGAGCGTCGGCACGAAGGTGAACGACCTGCGCAACCGCGGCGCGGAGCCGACGGGCCTGCTCGCGCTCCAGTACAAGCTCGCCCACAAGCTCGTCTTCTCCAAGGTCAAGCCGGCGCTCGGCCTCGGCAGGGCGCGCATCTGCGTGAGCGGCGCGGCGCCCATCTCGGCCGACGTGCTCAAGTTCTTCGCCGGTCTCGACGTCGTGATCCGCGAGGTCTACGGCCAGAGCGAGGACACGGGCCCCACGAGCTTCAACGTGCCGGGGCGCACGAAGTTCGGCTCCGTCGGGCCCGCCCTGCCCGGCGTCGAGGTGCGCATCGCCGAGGACGGCGAGATCGAGGTGCGCGGCCCGAACGTGTTCATGGGCTACTACCGGGAGCCGCAGGCGACGGCCGACACGCTGGTCGACGGGTGGCTCCTTTCGGGCGACCTCGGCAAGTTCGACGACGACGGCTTCTTGTGGATCACGGGCCGCAAGAAGGACCTCATCATCACCGCCGGTGGCAAGAACATCGCCCCGAAGAACATCGAGGCCTCGCTCAAGGACCACGCCCTCGTCGCCGAGGCGGTCGTCATCGGCGACCGGCGGAAGTTCCTCGCGGCGCTGCTGTCGCTCGACCCCGAGGCGGTCGCGGCCTTCGCCGAGGCGAACGGTGTCGACAAGGACGAGGTCTACGAGAGCGACGCCCTGCGCGCCGAGCTGCAGCGCTGGGTGGACCGCGTGAACAAGGATCTGGCGCGCGTGGAGCAGGTCAAGAAGTTCACGATCCTCGGCCGGCCCCTGTCGATCGAGCACGGTGAGCTCACGCCGACGCTCAAGGTCAAGCGCAAGGTCGTGAACGAGCACTTCGCCGGCGACATCGAGAAGATGTACGAGGGCGGAGGCGGCGGCGACTGACGCGTCCGGCGCTGCGCCCCGGCGCACCCTCAGCGCCGCATCGACTCGACGGTGAGCGCGCTCGAGCCCGCCGCGGGCAGGTCGAGCGCCAGGCGGAAGCCCGTGCCCGCATAGCGCCGGTCGATCGCGAGCGGATAGCGCATCGGGGTGAGCGGTCGCACGGTGCCCCAGTTGCCGCCACGGTAGAGCGCCTGGCGGCCGGCAGCGCTCGGTTGCCCCTCCTCGTCGAGGCGCGGGAGCGGCCTGCCGTCGCTCGGCGTGGTCGTCCAGTCGCTCATGCCCCCGGCGAGGTCGTGCACGCCGTAGGGTGACTCGTCGAGCGGGAAGGCGCCGACGGGCTCGGGCTGGCATGGCTCGGGCCGCGACGTCCGCAGCTTGGCGAGCACGGGGTCGATGTGGTGACCCATGGGAAACGGCCGCCCGTCGGCGCCGCGCATCGCCTTCTCCCACTCGAGGTCGGTCGGCAGGCGGTACGGCAGGCCGGTCCGGGCGGCGTACCAGGCCGCGTAGGCGCATGCGTCGAACCAGGATATCTCGAGCACCGGTAGATCGAGCTCGCGCCCCGGCGGCACGCGGCGCCGCGCGGCGTCGCCCTCGACGCAGCTGTCCGACAGGCGCCAGACGCCGTCGCACTTCGCCACGTGAGGGGTCCAGCCCGGCTGCCCCGGGGTGCGCCGGAGCCGCTCGGGCTCGGGCAGGTCGTCGAGGAACGCGACGTACGCGCGCAGCGTCACCGGCAGCCGGCCGATGGCGAAGTCCGGCAGCTCGAGGCGCTCGAGGCGCGTGCCCCCGGCGCGCAGGCCGAGGAAGGGGCCCCCCGGCACGAGCACCATGTCCTCGGGCAGCTCGCGCGCCGACGGAACGCGGAGCGCGAGCTCGTACCGCCGCGCGCGCTCGACGACGAGCGGGTAGCGGAGCTCGCGCTCGCCCTGCGTCGCGAAGACGACGTAGGAGCCCGCGCGCAGCGGCGCGGACCGCCCGGCCGCGAGGGGCCGCCGCGGGCCGAGCCGGAGCAACAGACCGCTCGAGTCGTAGGCGGCGAGGGCGAGCGAAGCGACGGGCGTGCTCGTCCGCACGCTCAGCGTACCCTCGTCGCGCAGCTCGAGCTCGAGCGCGCCGTCGTCGTAGCGGCGCGCGAGGAGCAGGTGCTGGGCCACCCGATCGCGATCGCCCTGCGCCTCGGCCCCGAGCAGCTCCCGGTAGTGGAGCGCGGCGAGCCCGCGCCGGGCACCGGGATGCTCCGGCGCCTTGGCGAGCGCGGCCGTGAACGCCGCCTGCGCCGCACCGAGGGCGAGCCGCGCCTCGGTGCGGGCCCGACTCGCCGCCTCCGCGAGCGCCCAGGCCCGCTCCTTGTCCTCGAGCGCGTCCCAGTCGCGCAGCTGTGCCAGGCAGAGCTCCGCGCGCTCCTGCTGAAGCGTGGCGTCGCGCTCGAGGGTGTCGGCCGCGTCGAGCGCGCGCTCGCCCTCCGCCACGCGCGCCGCGGCCTCGGTCTCGGCCTCGAGGCGAGCGCGCTCGCTGTCGAGGAAGGCGTCGATGGCATCCGCGATGACGCGCGCGCTCGCCGGACGCCGCTCGACCTCGACCTTGAGGCACGCCCTCACGAGGTCGTCGAAGGCGCCAGGCACCGACGTCGGGGCAGCCTCGCTCGGCGGTGGGACGCTCCCCGCGACGATGCGCTCGAGCACGCCCGAGAGGTCGCACTCGCGCTCGAAGAGCGGCTGCCCGGTGAGCACCTCGTGCAGGATGACCCCGAGCGCGTACACGTCGGCGCGTGCGTCCACCGGCCCGCCCGTCGCCTGCTCCGGCGCCATGTAGCCGGGGCTGCCGGCGATGGCGAGCTCCGGCAGGGACTCCATGGGGAGCCGCACGTTGCTCGAGTCGGTGAGCGTCGCGACGCCCCAGTCGAGCACGTACACCTCGCCGAACTCGCCCACGACCACGTTCTCGGGCTTGAGATCCCGGTGCACGACCCCGCGGCTGTGCGCGTAGTCGACGGCGAGGCACACCTGCCGCAGGATCGCGAGCAGCCGACTCAGCCGTGGCGCGCCGGGCTCCGGCTCCTCGTCGAGCACGTCGCGCAGGGTGCGGCCGTTGACGACCCGCATCGTGTAGCTCGGCGCGCCGTCCGCGTCGCACGCCACGTCGTAGATGGGGACGATGCACGGGTGCTCGAGCTGGGCGCCGACCAGGGCCTCCATGTGGAGGAGCGCGGCGTTCGACGGGTCGAGCAGGCGCTTGCGCGCGATCGGACGCCCCATCACGCGGTCGAACACGACCTCGACTCGCCCCATGCCGCCCTGGCCGAGCTCGCGCACGGGCAGGTAGCGGGCCGCCGTCGGGTGCAGCTGGAGCTCGGACGCCGAGAACACGCTCTCGCCGATGGCGAGCGTGCCGCGCAGGCTCTCGGGCGTGGCGCACACCGCGCCGGCCGCGGCCAGGATCGTGTGCGTCCGTGGGGCATCGCCCTCCGGCGCTGCTTCGTCGTCGTCTCGGTCCCCGGCGCACACGGTCACGCTCGTCACCTTAGCAGCGTCCCACGTTCGGTCGTCCGCGAGCAATGCCACGACGCGCCGCGGCCCGGGGGCGGCGGGGTTGCTGTGCCCGGCGTGCCTCATGCACTAGGATGGACGCCGGGAGGATTCCAATGGCTCGACATGAACCGCGTGCGTCCGCGTCCGTTCCGTGCTCGCGAGGCCCGAGGGCACAGGCCCCCTCGCGACGAGCACTCGGCTGGCTCTGCGTAGCAGGGCTCGTCGCGGGGCTCGGTGCGTGCGGCAAGAAGGACGAGCCTCCGCCCAGCGCCTCCGCCGCGACCGCGGCCCCGAGCGCGAGCGGCAAGGGCGCCGTCGCACCGACGGCGGTGGGCGCGGAGGGCCGCGGAGCCCTGCTCGGCGACACCCAGAGCGCCCCGGCGGCGAAGCGCGACGGCGCGGCCTCCACGGACGACGACGACAAGGACGTCTCGGCCAAGGCGACGTCGCGGCGCCTCGTCAACGTGGCCCGAAGCTGGCGCAAGGCCAGCAAGCGCTTGCAGGGCGTCATCGATAGCTTCGTGCCGCCGGTGGACCCCGACAAGCCGGCCCTGCGCGCCACCGTCGACGGGATCCGGACGCGCGCGCAGGCCACCGTCGCCAAGGCCGACGACCTGCTGGCCCGCCTCGGCGGGGCACAGCCCGGCGACGGCACCACGGCAGGCCCCGCTCCCGAGCTCGACGAGGCCGACACCGAGGCCCCGGACTCGAAGCTCGGCAAGCGCCTCGAGAAGACGAGCGAGCTGCTCGCCGTCGCCGACGCCCGGCTCGGCAAGATCATCGAGACCTTCGTTCCGCCCGTCGACCCCGACAAGCCCGCGCTCCGCGCTGCCATCGCGGTGCTGAAGACCGAGGCCACCTCCGTGCTCGGCAAGACGACGGATCTGCTCGCCAAGCTCGACCCGGCGCCGCGCTGAGTCGGCGACCCGGCGCGCGCCCCGACCGCCCGCTCAGCGCGGCGGCCGGCGGCGCGCCGCGAACCACCCGCGGTACTCCTGCATCCGCGCCCTCTGCGCCGCGGGCGCGCGGCGGCGGCAGGTCGCGGCCTCGGCCGAGCCCTCGGCCGCGCCCCAGCGCAGCTCCGCGCAGTCGTTCGGATCGTAGCCGACCTCGAGGGCCTTCTGGCGCGCGACGAGGTCGCCGAGCGCGAGCTCGAAGCGCGACCCGTCCGAGCGCTGGTAGGCGAAGCGCCGCCCGGCGAGCGCCGCATCGAGGGCCCGACGCATGCTCGCGGCGGCCGCCGCCGCCGCGTCGGCCGCGATCCCGAAGCGCGCGGGCGCCCGGGCGATGCTGGCGGGGAAATCGAGGAGCGTGTCGACGGCGATGAGCAGCCGCATGTCGCGTGACGGCGTCGCGAAGTCCTCCCAGGCGCCCTTCGTCTCGAAGATGGCGCTGCCCTTCGGCATGTCGACGACGCCCCCGCCGCTCGCGAAGTGCGCCTCGACCGCATGCACGGACAGGACGCGCCGCTCCGCCTGCTCGGCGAGCGCGTCCACCAGGGCTCCGAGCGCGCGCTCGGGCGCCACCGGCAGCGGGTTGGCGAGCACCTGCACGCGGTCGTAGAAGGCCTCGGCGGAGAGGCCGTACTGCTCCTCGCTGTACGGCGCGAACGGCGCGCCGATCGCGTCGTCGTCGACGCTCCGCACCCGCTCGCCGCGGTGGACGAGCGGTCGAAAGGCCTTGAAGCCGGCCCCGGCGCTCGCCGTGTCCGGGGTGAACAGGAACGAGCCCTGCCAGAAGCGCCGCCGCCCGATGGTGCCGTCCGGCTGCGACTCGGCGCCGACGAGCACGCCCGGCGTCGCGGCGCCCTGCGGCACCCAGCCGGCGACCATGAGCACGTGACCGTAGGGATCGGCGAACACCGCGCCGGGACGGACGGACTCGCGCGCGAGCGGCACCGGGTAGAGGTCGCTCGCGTCCGCACCCGGCGGCGTGCGTCCCGTGCCCGAGTGGACGCCGTCGGCCACGGTGCGGCGCAGGAAGGCGGCGAAGGCCGCCACCTCGTCGCGCTCGTCGCGCTCCTCGAGGCTCGACACGAGCTCGTCGTCGCAGCGCGGTGCGCGGCCGTCGGCGCCGCGGTTGCAGCGGTGGAAGCCGAACGGCAGGCGCAGCTTCCAGGCGAAGTAGGCGCGCAGGAAGAAGGGCAGGTCCGCGCAGTCGGGCTCGAGCACCAGCCGCTCGTCCTCGCGCTGGCCGAGGTGGTCGTGGAGCAGGTTCTTGTCGCGCGCGCCGAGCAGCGCCTGCAGGTTGGGCCAGGTGCGCGCGTCGTCGGCGCCGTAGTCGAACAGCTGCTGCACGAAGGCCGCGTAGAGCTCCTCGGTCGCGCCGCTCCAGCGCGCGCGCGGTCGCCACACGGCGCCGTCGCCCGCGCGCCGCTTGGCGCCGCTCGCGGCGACCTTGAAGCGCTTGCAGCCCGCGACCGCGGTGCCCTCCCCGATGGCGGCGATCCAGGCGCCCTTCGCCGGTGCCTCGGCCTCGACCCAGTAGCTCCACGGCGGCCCGAGCTGTCGGTGCACCTCGGGCGCGACGCGCCGCCCGTCGGGCGCCCGCAGGGCGATCTCGACCGAGCCGAGGTCGTCGCTGGAGGTCACCACGATGCGGACCGGCTCGCCCGCGCTCGGCTGCGCGGGCGAGACGAACACCGAGACCCCTTCGCGCTCCTCGCAGTCCTGCTCGACCGGGACGTCCAAAGGAGCGGGCGGGCGGCGACGGGCGCTCGGCGCGAGCTCCGCCGGTGTGGCCGCCGCGAACGCCGTGAGGTGGGTGATGCGCTCGCCGAGCGATCCACGCGCCGTGCCCGCACCGAGCGTGAGGTCGCTCACCTGCACGCGGTCGACCTGCTTCAGCGTGTCGCCGCCGCCCGGGCACGCCTCGAGGTACTCGGCGAAGGCGTGCACCACGCGCGGTGCGCCGGCGGCGTTGCGCCCCAGGTAGAGCATGATGTGGCCAGGGAAATGCAGCAGCGCGATGCCGTGGCGTGCGGCGACGTCGGCCCGCGCGAGCTTCTCCTCGACGCTGGCGCCCCCGCCGAGCTCGACCGTGTACGTGCCGTATTGCGCCTGCGCCCCGCTGTTGCGCGGCAGGTGCAGGCCGAAGGTCTCGAACACCTCGCGCAGGAAGCTCGAGCAGTCGTGCCCGCCGGCGGCACCGCCCCAGCCGTAGGGCGTGTCGAGGTAGCCGAAGGCCTCGGTGTAGAGCGCCCGCCGGGTGAGCGGTCGCACGGTGCTCACCGCGGCGTCGGCGGGCAGCGCGGCGCCCGCCGCGAAGCCCTGCAGCGTGGCGAAGAGCGGGCCGAGCGCCTCCCCTGCGCCGAGCGGCACGAGCGTGCGGTCGGGCAGGGTCGCCTCGAGCGCCGGGCTCGTGCCGGCCGCCGGCGCTAGACCGAGCGCCGGCCCCGCGACCGTGTGCTCCCCGCGCAGGCGCAGGCGTGTGCCCCGGGCGAATGGCGCGGCGAGCTCGGGCGGCACGACGGGCGAGAGCGCCGCGTCGCCGGCGAGCCACCCGAGCGCGTAGCTCGTTCGGGCGAGCCACATGCCGTTCGGCCAGCGCCCGAGGACGAGCACGGGCTCCTGCGGGCGGAGCGTCGTGCACAGGTTGCGGTCGAAGCGCAGATCGACGGCCGGGCCCTTGTAGAACGGCTGCGGATCCGGCCCGCAGCGGAGCGGTGTCGGCCCGAGCGCGACGCGGAGCTCCGGGGCGAGCGGCGGAAGCGTCGCGACGGGCGCGAGCGCCGCGACCCGCGACGCCGCGAGCGCCGCGCCCCCGGCGTCGACGAGCTCGCCCTTCTGCACGCGCTCCTGCAGGTAGCCGAG
>JADLAB010000367.1 GCA_020848455.1 Polyangiaceae bacterium | reverse complement strand
CCGGGCCGGAGCCCGCTCGGCTCGAGGTCGAGGCACCGCGCGGCGCGGAGATCCGCGTGGACGGCGTCTTCGTCGGTGTGGCGCCGCTACCGAAGCTCGTCGACGCGGAGCCGGGGCGCCACCGCGTCGTCGTCACGCTGGGCGGGCACGAGCCCGTGATCGAGCAGGTCCTGCTCGAGCGGGGCGAGACCACGACGCTGACGACCGATCCCGCCGAGACCGACCAGCGCATCGGCTCGTGGGTGGCGCTCGGCACCGGCGCCGCGGGCGTCGGCACGGGCATCGTGCTCGGCGTCCTCGCCGTCATCGAGCAGCGCGACGCCGCGGCGCTCTCCGACGGACCGGCGCACGACGCGGCGCTCGAGGCGCGCGATCGGTATCGCACCGCCGCCACCGTCGCCGGGCTGTCGGGCGTCGGGCTCTTCGTCGCCGGCGCGCTCCTCTTCGCGCTCGACGAGCCGGAGCTGCCCGGGCCCGAGCGGGACGAGGAGCGGGGCGCCACCGTGTCGGCGCTGCCGCTCTGCGCGCCCGACCTCGGCGGTGCGGCGCTCCGGATCCGCTTCTGAGCGGGCGCCCCCCGTGCGAGCCCAGATGAACGTCCCGAACAGCATCGCCGCCGCGAGTTTCGCCCTCCTCTTCGCGTGGGCGCCAGCGCTCCTGGCGCAGCCCGGCGACCCCGGCGCGTCCGAGCCGGCCGCGCAGCCGGCGGAGCCGGAGCCCGAGGCGGAGGCGCCGATCGAGGTGGAGGTCGAGGGCGTGAAGCACCCGCCCTCGGTGTCGTCCCTGACCCGGAACGAGGTGCGGCAGCTCCCCGGTGCCTTCGGCGACCCGTTCCGCGCCATCGAGATCATGCCCGGCGTCACGCCGATCGTGTCGGGCCTGCCGTTCTTCTACGTGCGCGGCGCTCCGCCCGGCAACGTGGGCTACTTCCTCGACGGCGTCCGCGTGCCGTACCTCTTCCACGTCGCCGCCGGCCCGTCGGTCGTGAACCCGGCCGTCGTCGAGCGCGTCGATCTCTACGCCGGCGGCTACCCCGCGCGCTTCGGCCGCTACGCCGGAGCGATCGTCGCGGCCGAGACGACCGCGCCGCGCAGCGACTGGCACGGCGAGGGCAGCATCCGCCTGGTGGACGCCGGCGCGCTCGTCGAGGGCGGCTTCGACGAGGGCCGCGGCACGGCGCTGCTCGGCGGGCGCTACTCGTACACGGCCGGCCTCTTCTCGCTCATCTCGCCCGAGATCACGCTCGACTACCGCGACTACCAGGCGCGTTTCTCCTACGACGTGACGCCGCGCGACCGCGTCTCGCTCTTCGCCTTCGGTTCCTACGACTTTCTCTCGTCGACCGAGGACGACATCGAGACCGTGCTCTTCGGCGCCGAGTTCTACCGCGTCGACGGCCGCTACGACGTGCGCTTCCCGGACGGCGGCCGGATGCGCACGGCCGTGACCTTCGGCTACGACCAGACGCGCGTCGCCGACGGGCGCAACAGCCGCGACGTGTCGTTCGGCGCGCGCTTCGAGCTCGAGCGACCGCTCGACCCCGGCGTCACGCTGCGCGCCGGCCTCGACGCCCAGCACGACCTCTACTCGACCGCCCCGCGGCCCTACGTCGATCCCGACGACCCGGACGTGCTGGCCTTCGAGGCGCTGTTCCCGGCGCGCGCCGACGCCGTCGTCGGCGGGTGGGTCGACCTCGTCTGGCAGGTCGATCCACGCGTCAGCCTGACGCCGGGCGTGCGTCTCGACGGGTACCACTCGAACGGGGCCCAGGCGCTCGCCGTGGAGCCGCGCCTGGCCGTCGTCGTCGACGTGAACGACGACGTGCGCATCCTGCACGCGCTCGGCCTCGCCGAGCAGCCGCCGTCGTTCATCGTCCCCTTGCCGGGGCTCGCGCTCGCGAGCCTGAAGGACGGCCTGCAGCGCTCCTTCCAGGCCTCGGCCGGCGTCGAGGTCGATCTGCCCTTCGCGATCACCGCGAGCGCGACCGTGTTCGACGCGGTCTTCCTCGACATGACCGACACGGCCGGCGTGCGCCCGCCGGGCAACGTGGCCACGCAGGTCCCGCGCAGCCAGGGCAGCGCGAAGGGCATCGAGGTGTATCTGCGGCGCTCGCTGTCGAGCTCGGTCGGCGGCTTCGTCGCCTACACCTTCTCCCGGAGCCAGCGCAACCTCGACGGCTACACCTTCCCGGCCGCCTTCGACCGGACCCACGTGCTCCACTCCGCCCTGTCGCTCGACCTCGGCCACCTGTGGCGGAGCGGCGTGCGCTTCTCGCTCTACACGGGCGCGCCGCTCCTCGCGCCGCCGGTCGGGGCGCCGGCGGGCTACCGCCCGAACGATCCGGAGCGCGACCCGGCCTTCTACCGCATCGACTTCCGCCTCGAGAAGCGCTGGCGCTTCCTCGAGACCGCGTGGGTATCCTTCGTGGTCGAGATGGTCAACGCCACGCTCAATACCGAGACCCTCGGCGGCAACGACGTCGGTCCCGTGACCATCCCGAGCCTCGGCGTCGAGGGAGGATTCTGACGTGCGTCACCCCGTGACGCTCCTCGCCGCGCCCGCGCTCGCGCTCCTCGCCGCGGGCTGCCTGCCGGCGGACGACCGGCCCGAGCCGGGCTCCGTCGAGCTCACCGTCGAGCGGGGCACGGCGCTCGCGCTCGGCTTCGCCACCGCCGACGGCTGGACCGTCGGCTTCGAGCGCTTCGTGGCGGCCATCGGCAACCTGCGCCTCGAGGGCGACCGCGACGCGTTCACGAGCTCGTGCAACGCCTACTCGAGCCCGAGCTACGACCGGACCT
>JADLAB010000366.1 GCA_020848455.1 Polyangiaceae bacterium | reverse complement strand
TCGCTCCAGGCCCAGTGGTTCACGGCGCGCGAGAGCCGCGTCGTCGGCGACGTGCTCGACAACCTCGCGCCGCCCGCGCGCCGCTCGACTCCGCGCGACATGCGGGTGACGCCGGGCGGCTCCGCGCCGAGCGTGAGCTCGAGGCCGCCCCTAGGGCGGTCCTCGCCGCGCCCGCGCTCGACGCCCGTCCCGGGCTCGTCGCCGGGCCCGCGCTCGAGCCGGCCCCAGTGGACGACCCCCGGGCTCGGTACGCGGCGCGAGTCGTGGCCCTCGAACCCACCTGCTCCGTCGAGCGACCCCGGTGCGGGGCCCGCGGCGGCCCCGGCGCTGCGGGTGAGCTGGCCCTCGAGCCCGCCGAGCGGACCGCGCGTGAGCAGCGTCGGGCCGGTCTCGTCCACGCCCGCGCCGTCCGATCCCTCGGTGGCGGCGTCCCCCTCGCAGGCCCTCGCGCCCTCGCGTCGTCGCCCGTGGCTCGTCGGTGGGGCTGCGGCGGCGCTCGTCGCCGTCATCGTCGTCGTCGTCTCGCTGGCCGGTGGGCGCGCGGCGACGGGCCCGTCCGATGCCGCCGCCGCGGTCGGGAGCGCACCCGCGCAGCAGGCCTCCCCGCAACCGACGCCCGTCCTGACCGGCGACCCGGCCCCGACGCCGAGCGCGCCGGCGACCACTTCGGCGCCGGTCGCGAGCGCGAGCGCGAGCGCGACGAGCACACCGAGCGCGGCGAGCACCGCCAGCGCGTCCGCGCCGAGGCTCGTCGAGCCTCCCGTCCGACCGACTGCGACCGCCGTCGCGCCACCACCGCCACCCGCCACCAGCTCCGCCGCCGTACCGGGCAAGCTGAAACAACCGAAGTTCTGAGATGAGCGACCGCGTCGTCGTGAGATCCCGGCTCGGAGCCCGCGCGCGCGGTTGGCTCCGCGCCGCCTCGGTCGTGCTCGCGCTCTCCGGCCTCGCGCCGTCGGTCGCCGCCGGCCCGCCCGAGGGGCCGACCGAGGCAGAGCGCGAGGTCGCGCGCCGCAAGTACGCGGACGGCGAGAAGGCCTTCGACCAGAAGCGCTATCGCGATGCCGTCGAGCTCTTCCTCGACGCCGACCGCATCATCGCGGACCCTGCCTTCGCCTTCAACCTGTCCGAGACCTACCACGCGCTCAACGACTCCCCGCGCGCGCTCCGCTGGGCGCGCGAGTACCTGAAGCGCGCGCCCGATGCGCCCGATCGCGCCGACATGGAGGCGCGCGTCGCGACCGAGGAGCAGGCGCTGAAGAAGCAGGGCGTGCAGCAGATCACCATCACGAGCTCGCCCCCGGGCGCCGTCATCGCGGTCGACGGGCGGGGCCGCGGGCCGAGCCCGTGGACCGGCGAGCTCTCGCCGGGCACGCACATCCTCGACATGAAGCTCCAGGGCTACCGCGACGTGCGGCGGCCCTTCGACCTCGGCGCCGACCACGCGATGGACCTCGCCGTCCCGCTCGAGTCGCTCGTCGCCGAGCCCGTCCCCACGGTCGCGCCGGTCCCGGTCCCGGTGGTCCCGGTGCCCGCGCCGGCCGTCGAGCCGGTGGAGCGCCCGCCGCTCCTGCCGATCGGCATCGCGACCTTCGGGGCCGGCGCCGCCTCGCTCGTGGCCGCGCTCGGGCTCGAGATCGCGCGCGCCCGCGCCGAACAAGACGCGCGCGACGCCACCATTCAGCTCGACGCGCTCTCCGCGGCCGACTCGATGGACAGCTTCCAGCTCGGGGCGCGCGTGGCGCTCGGGCTCGGCGTCGGCCTGTGTGCCGTCGGGGGCACGCTCGTCGCGGTCGATCTCGCGACCGCGCCCGAGGGCGGCGCAGACGAGGGCGACTCGAGCCCCGTCACCGGGTGGCTCGGCTGCGGTCCGGCGGGCTGCGTCGCGCGCCTGAGCCTGCCCTGAGCGCGCCACCGCGCCGCGTCCGTCGAGCGCGTGCCGTCGGGGCGCGCCGCGCCCGTCGAGCGCTTGCCGTCAGGGCACGCCGACGAAGCGCATGATGAGCTGGTGCGCGAGCGAGAAGGGCGGCGGGATGAAGAAGCCGTCGGCGCGCCGCACCTCGTCGCGGCTGATCCAGCGGGCCTCCTCGAGCTCCTCCTTGTCGAGGCGGAGCTCGCCCGGCTTCGCGTGGGCCGTGAAGCCGAGCATGAGCGAGGCGGGGAACGGCCAGGGCTGGCTCTGCACGTAGCGGAGGTCGGTGAGCTCGAGCCCGACCTCCTCGAGGGCCTCGCGGCGCGCCGCGTCCTCGACGCTCTCGCCCGTCTCGACGAAGCCGGCGAGCGCGGAGTACATGCCCTTCGGCCACCCCGGCTGGCGCGCCAGGAGGCAGCGATCCCCATCGATCACGAGCAGCATGATGGCCGGCTCGACGCGCGGGAAGTGCTTCTTCTGGCAGCCGCTGCAGGCGCGCACGTGCCCCGCCTGCTCCGGCACCGTGGGGCCCCCGCAGCTCGGGCAGAAGCGGTGGTGCTTGTGCCAGTAGAGGATGCCGCGCGCGTAGGCGAGCAGGCCGGCGTCGGCGGGCTCGAGCAGGCTCCCGACGAGGCGCAGCTCGTGGAACTCGCCGCGCCCGCGGAGCTCCGGCAGCGCGAGCGGGTCCTCGAGCCCGGCGTCGAGCTCGACGGCGAAGCAGTCCCGGTCCCCGAGCCGGCCGAGCCACACGACCGTGCCGCTCGCGAGCAGGGCGCCGGCGTGGCCGACCGACAGCTCGTCGCGCGTCTCGCCGTTCGGGATGAAGCTCTTGCTGCGCCACACCGGGAGCACGAGCGAGCGAGGGTTCGCGCGGGCCGCGCGCTGGTGCTCGGCGTCGCGCCGCAGCTCGGCCGCGCGGTCGAAGGGCGTCATGGGGCGCAGGCTGGCACATCCGGGCGGGGAGCGGCAAGGCGGCAGGGGCTCCGTGCGGGGGAGCGGGTGCGGGCGCGGGAGGGGGAGCGAGTGCGGGTGCGAGTGCGAGTGCGTGCGCGGGAGGGGGAGCGGGCGCGAGTGCGGGTGCGGGAGCGTGAGGGGGAGCGTGAGCGTGAGCGTGAGCGGGAGCGGCTACAGCTCGCCCGTGATCGAGAGTCCCCCCAGGCCGAGGCTCGCCCGCCAGCGGGGGGTGGGGGCGAGGGCTTTGTGTGCGGGGGTGGTCTGGTCCGCGGGGGTGGGCGGTGGCGCGGGTGCCGTCAGGATGACCGCGATGCCGCCGAGCAGGACGGCGCCGCCGGCGGCCAGGGCGACCGTGGAGCCGGTGCGCATCGCGTAGAAGAGATCGACGCTCGCGTGCAGATCCGGGGGGCACGCGCCGTCCGTGCAGCCGGCGTCGAGGGCGCCCTTGCGCTCGACCGCCACGGCGCCCATGGCCGTGCCCGCGAGGACTCCGGCCCCGCCGAGCCCGACGAGCACCCAGCCGCCGATGGCCTGCGCGCTCGGGCCACCGCCCTCGCTGTCGGGCGCAGGCGTGTCGCCGGCCGCGTCGCCGGGCGCGTGCGGAGCCGGGACCGGCAGCGGGCCGGGCAGGGAACCGGGCAGCGGGCCGGGCGCGGGGCCGGGCAGGGGATCGGGCGCGGGGCCGGGCGGCGGGCCCGGGACCGGAACCGGCAGCGGGCCAGGCGCGGGGCCGGGAGCGGCGGCGCCGAGGTCGGCGAGCGTGAGGGGGAGCTCGAGCCGCTGCCGCTCGGCGACCTCGAAGATCTGCTCCTTCAGCGTCGTCGTCGCGGTGCCGGCGCGGCGCTCGACGCGCAGGCGGTGCTTGCCCGGATCGACGGGCCGGTCGGCGCCGATGAGCGCCGCCGAGAGCTGCTTGTCGTCGATGCTGACGCCGACGTCCGCGGGCAGGGCGCCCCCCGATACGCTCACCTTCACCTGCGGGATGCGCGGCAGGAGCGCTTCGCGCTCTCTCTGGGCATCGACGACGGCCTGACGGTGCTGCTCGAGCGCCGTGTGGTCGAGCAGCATGCGCGTCACCTCGAGGTACTGCTCGGCCGCGTCGACGAGGCGCAGGAGCTTGTCGAGGCAGCGCGCGCGCCAGAGGCCCGTCGTCGTGAGCTTCACGATGGCGTGCGCGCGCGAGAGCTTGTCGAGGGCCGTGACGTAGTCCTGCGCCTGGTAGGCCGCCACGCCCTGGTTGCCGAGCTCGCGCGCCGCCGTCCGGTCCTCGGTCGAGACCGGCTGCTGCGCCGCGGCGGGGGCCGGCAGGCCCGTGACGAGCGCGCCGGCCGCGAAGGCGGCTCCCGCGAGCACACGTCGCCAGCCCCTCGTTCGCCCCGGACCGGTCATCGCGCTCCGGAGCCTACCGCGGCCGTCCGGGCCGTCCAAAGGCGAAAGAGAGAAAGCGAGAAAGGGAGAAAGGGAGAAAGAGAGAAAGAGCGGAGGACTCGACGAGCGACCGATCCGTTCGTCGTGCTCGCCCGTACTGCCCTTGCTGGTCGGACAGACGGTCGGGTGCCGGGGGGTGCCGGTCGGGTGCCCGGGGGGTTCCGGGGGGTTCCGGGGGGGTGCCGCCGGGTGCCCGCGGGGTGCACCGGGGGACGCATCGCATGCAGGCTGGAGACACGGTGGCGGGCCGCTTCGATGTCGAGCACCTGGCGGGCCAGGGCGGGATGGGCCTCGTGTACCGCGCGCTCGACCGCCACACCGGTCGCCCGGTGGCCC
>JADLAB010000365.1 GCA_020848455.1 Polyangiaceae bacterium | reverse complement strand
CTGCGACGGCGCTCCTCGCCACGGTCCTCTGCCTGTCCGCCTGCAAGGACGATGCGCCGTCGTCGACCACGAGCCGGAGCACCCGCTCGGCGGCGAGCGCCACCAGCGCGGCCAGCGGGCCGAGCGCAGCCACCGCGGCGAGTGCCAGCGCGGGGCCGAGCACCTCCACCGCGGTCGACGGCCCGCCGACCGCGAGCGCGTCGGCGAGCCCCGCACCCGCGACGAGCTCGGGCCAGGCGCCCACCCCGCCGCCGAAGGGCCTGCCGTCCAGCGACCCGCCCACCCCGCCGCCCTCCGCCCCGCCGCCCGCGTCGGCCGCGTCGAGCGCGGCCCCCGCCGTGTCGAGCTCGCCCCCCGTCGCGACCGGTCCCGACATCGTCCCGGCCCCGCCCGAGCCGGGCTCGGCGGACGAGGTGGCGCAGCAGATCGACGACATCTACGCCCCGCTGAAGCGCTTCCGGGCGACCTTCAAGCAGCAGTACAAGGCCAAGATCGCCGGCATCACGAAGGACTCGACGGGGGTCGTCATCGTGGTGCGGCCGAACAAGCTGTCGTTCCGCTACGACCCACCGAACAACAACCGCGTGGTCTCGGACGGCAACCTCATCCGCGTCTACGAGGCCGAGAACGCGCAGATGTTCCAGCAGCCGCTCGCGGCCACGGAGTACCCGGGCGCCTTCGCGTTCATCATGGGCAAGGGCCTGCGCCCGTCCTTCACGTTCACGTTCAACGACAAGGCGAAGTGGGACGGAGGGCCGGTCATCGTGGGCAAGCCGCGCGAGCCCAACCCGGCCTACGACAGCGTCCTCTTCTACATCGACAAGGCGCTGCTCATGCAGAAGCAGCCGGCCGCGATCCGGCGCGTGCTCGTCACCGACGCGCAGGGCAACCGGAACCGCTTCGACTTCGTCGAGATGAGCGAGCCTGGCGAGGTCTCGGACGACGAGTTCAAGTTCGAGCCGCCGCCCGGCACCGAGATCATCAAGCCCTGAGCCGCACGCAGGCTCCGTCCTGCCCCATGCCCGAAGCGCCCGCGCCGCCCGGAGCCTCGCGCTCCGTCCCGATCGCCGTCGGCTGGAGCGTGCTCGCGGCGCTCTGCGGCCTCGGGGCCGTCACCGCCTGGCCGTTCGGCGTCGTGCTCGGCTGGCCTGCGGCCTCGCTCGCGCTGGTGGCGCTCGCCTACCTGCGCGGGGACGCGCACCTGTTCGGCAAGCGCCCCGACGGCGCGCTCGGCTGGCGCGCCCGTCCGCACCACTGGCCCTACCTCGGGCTCACGCTCGGCATCCTGCGCCTGGTGCGGCGCTTCTCGCGCGAGCCCGTCTACCACGCGATCTTGCCCGACCTCTTGCTCGGCCGGCGGCCCGGCGCGCGCGAGCTGCCACCCGAGACGACCCTGCTCGTCGACCTCACGGCGGAGCTCTCGGCCCCGCTCGCCGCGCGCGTCGCGGCCTACACCTCCGTGCCCGCGCTCGACGGGACGGCCCCGCCCCTCGACGCCTTCACCGAGCTGGTCGAGCGCGTCGCGGCCCACGAGGGCACGGCCTACGTGCACTGTGCCTTCGGCCATGGGCGCTCGGCCTGCGTGGTGGCGGCCGTGCTCGTCCTGCGCGGCCGCGCGCGGGACGCAGCGGAGGCGTTCGCGCTCGTGAAGCGCGAGCGCCCGTTTGCGCGCATGTCACCGACCCAGTGGCAGCTGCTGCGGGCCTGGGAGGCGCGGCGCAAGCGCTGATGCCGGGCCCGGCGCAGCCGCGATCCAGGAACGAAGGCCCCGCCGGGTGTACTAGGCTCGGCGCCATGGCGCGCGCTCCGCGGCGGACGGCAGGGGATTTGCTCGCGGCGGCGGCCGAGCGGCGCCGGGAGCTCCGCGTCCGCTACGAGGCGGTGCGACTGGCGAACGGCGCGGCCGACGGCGTCCCGGGAGTGACGCTCGACGCCTTCGGGGAGTTCCTCGTGCTCGGTGTGCCCGCGGAGCTCGCCCTGCCCGAGCCCTGGCTCGACGCCGCACACGCGCTCGGCGCGCGGGGCACCTACCTGAAGCGCCGGCCCCGCCACGCGGCGCGCCTCTCGGAGGCCGACCGGCTCGAGCTCGCGCCGCCGCGCGCCGCGCGCGGACAGGACGCGCCCGAGACCCTGCTCGTGCACGAGGCGGGGCTCGTCTTCGAGGTGCGCCTCGGCGGCGGGCTGCAGACCGGGCTCTTCCTCGATCAGCGCGACAACCGCGCCCGCGTGCGAGCCCGCGCGCGCGACGGACGCGCGGCGCGCGTGGCCAACCTCTTCGGCTACACGGGCGCGTTCACGGTGGCGGCGGCGGTGGGCGGCGCGCGGCGCACCGTGACGGTCGACGTCTCGGCGCCAGCGCTCGCATGGGCCGGTCGGAACCTCGCGCACAACGGGCTCGCGGGCGAGCCCCACGCCCTGCTGCGCGAGGACGCGATGCGCTGGCTCGCCCGGGCGACGCGGCGCGCGGCGCGCGATCCGGAGGCCGCCTTCGACCTCGTGGTGCTCGATCCGCCGAGCTTCGCGCAGACGAAGGGTGGCCGCTTCGCCGCCGAGCACGACTACCGGGCGGCCGCCGCGCACGCCTTCGGCTGCCTCGCGCCGGGCGGCGCGCTGCTCGCGTGCCTGAACCACCACGGGATCGACCGGACACGCCTGCTCGCCATCCTGCGTGCGGCGCTCGTGGACGCCGCGGGCGCGGCGCCCGGTTCCCCCGCTGCGTCCGGCCCGAGCGCGGAGCTCGAGGCGCTGCCGCCGCCCGTGGATTTTCCGGTGTCGGACGAGGAGCCGGGCGGCATGCAGAGCGTGCTGGTGACGCTCCCGGCCGACCGGCGCCAGCCGTGGTAAAGCCCGTGGCCATGGCGCCCAAGCTGCTCTTCCACATCGAGGCCTACGCCGACCTCGCCACCGAGCTCCGCGCGGCGGGCGGCTACGAGGCGGCGACGGTCGAGCACCGCACCTTCCCGGACGGCGAGTGCTACCGGCGGGTGGTCGACGATCCGCGCGCCCGCGACGTCGTGTTGCTCGGTGGCACGCCGCACGAGACCGACTGGCTCGAGCTCTACGACATCGCGTGCGCCATCTCGAGCGCCGGCGCGCGCTCGCTGTCGATCGTGATGCCGTACTTCGGCTACTCGACGATGGAGCGCGCCGTCCGCGCCGGTGAGGTCGTGACCGCCAAGACGCGCGCCCGGCTCATCTCGGCGGTGCCGCCGTGCGAGGGTGGCACGCGCGTCTTTCTCTTCGATCTCCACACGGACGGCATCCAGTTCTACTTCTCGGACTGGCACGTGACCCACCACATCTACGGCGCGCCGCTCGTCGGTCCGCTCGTGGAGCGCGCCGCCGCGGGGCGTCCCTACGTGCTCGGCGCGACGGACGCGGGGCGTGCCAAGTGGGTGGAGGGCCTCGCGGGGCGCCTCGCGGCCGAGCCGGCCTTCGTCTACAAGCGACGCGACGCGGTGACCGGCAAGCTCGGCGTCACGGGCATCAACGCCGACGTCTCGGGCAAGGTCGTCGTCATCTACGACGACATGATCCGCACGGGCTCCTCGCTGGTGCAGGCGGCGCGCGCCTACCTCGGTGCCGGCGCGCTCGAGGTGCACGCCGTCGCGAGCCACCTCGTCCTGCCCGGGGACGCGCTCGACCGGCTCCTCGCGGGCGGCCTCATCGCGTCGGTGTCGGGCACGAACTCGCACCCCGGCAGCCGCAAGCTCGCCGCCGCGGGCGGCACGGTGGTGTCCGTGGCGCCGCTCCTCGCCGACGCCGTCGCGCGCTCGTGACGCTCGCGGGCACGCGCGCCGCTTGACGTCCCGCGCGCCCCCGGCCACACGCCCGCCATGGTGCAGCGCGCCGAGGAGCACGCGGGCGCGACGCCCGGCGACGGGGCGCTCGACGCCGCGCTCGCCCGCCTCGGCTACGAGCGCTTCCGCCCGGGCCAGCGCGAGGCCGTCGCGACGCTGCTCGAGCGCGGCCGCCTGCTCCTGGTCGCGCCCACCGGCGGCGGCAAGAGCCTCACCTACCAGCTGCCCGCGGTCGTGCTCCGCGGCACGACGCTCGTCGTCTCGCCGCTCATCGCCCTCATGCACGATCAGGTGACCGCGCTCGCGGCGCGGGGCGTGCGAGCCACCTACCTCGCCTCGACCCTCGAGCCGGGCGAGCTCGGTCGCCGCACGGCCGCGCTCGCCGCCGGGCAGTACGACCTCGTCTACGTCGCGCCCGAGCGCCTCGGCCACGGGGGCCTGCAGGCGACGCTCGCCGCGCTCGAGGTGCCGCTCATCGCCATCGACGAGGCTCACTGCATCGCCGAGTGGGGGCACGACTTCCGCCCCGACTACCTCGCCATCGGCCGCCTGCTCGCGCGCCTGCCGCGCGCGCGCGTGCTGGCCTGCACGGCCACCGCGACGCCGGTCGTGCGCGACGAGATCCTCGAGCGGCTGGGGCTGCCGCCCGACACGCCCCAGATCGTGCACGGCTTCGCGCGGCCGAACCTGGTGCTCCGCGCGCTCGAGGCCGAGAGCGCGCGCGAGCGGCGCCACGCGGTCGACGCCGTGCTCGAGGAGGCGCTCGGACCCCCGCCCGGGGGCGCCGGCAGCGCCATCGTCTACGCGCCGACGCGCGCCGCCGCCGAGGCGGAGGCCGAGCGCCTGCGCACCCGCGGGCACCGCGCCGTCGCCTACCACGCGGGCCTCGACGGCGCGCTGCGCGAGCGCGTCCAGGGCGACTTCATGAGCGGCCGCGCAAGCGTCGTGGTCGCGACGAACGCCTTCGGCATGGGCATCGACCGCCCCGACGTGCGCTCGGTCGTGCACCTCGCTCCCCCCGGCTCGGTCGAGGCCTACTACCAGGAGGTCGGGCGCGCGGGTCGCGACGGCGCGCGCGCCATCGGCCTGCTCCTGCACGGCTCGAGCGATCTCGCGCTGCGGCGGCGCCTGCTCGAGATGCCGGTCGACGGACGGCCGCCCGAGCCCGAGGTCGTCGAGCACAAGTGGGGCCTCTACCTCGAGCTCTTGCGCTGGATCGAGGGCGGCAGCTGCCGCCACGACGCCATCCTGCGCTACTTCGGCGCGGCCGAGGAGGTGCTCGGCGGCTGCGGGCGCTGCGACGAGTGCGCGCGTGCCGACGAGCCCGAGCCCGGCGCGAGCCCCGAGGAGGTCACGCTCGTCGTGCGCAAGGCTCTGTCGGCCGTCGCCCGCGTCCACCGCCGGCTCGGGCTCGGGGCGGCGGTGAAGCTCCTTTCGGGTGCGTCCGACCCGCGCCTCGCGCGCTACGGCCTCGAGAGCGTGAGCACCTTCGGCGCCCTCCGCGACCGGCCGGAGCCGTGGCTCATGCGCCTGCTGCGCCGCACCGTGACCGCCGGCTGGGTCGCCGTGAGCGGAGAGGAACGCCCGCTCGCCGTCCTCACGCCCGAGGGGCGCGCCGTGATGCTGGGGCAGAAGCCGGCGCGTCTGCTCCTGCCGCCGGCGCACGCGCCGCGACCGCAGGCGGGCGCGCTCGCTCCCCCGGGGCGCGGGCGGCGCGGCGCGGCCCCCGAGCTCGGCGCCGCCGCGCTCGACGCCGCCGCCAGCCGCCTCTTCGAGGCCCTGCGCGCCCACCGGCTCCTCGTGGCGCGCGACGAGGGCGTGCCGCCGTACGTGGTCGCGAGCGACCGCACGCTGCGCGATCTCGCGGTCCTCTGCCCGCGCACCGAGCAGGAGCTCCTGCTCGCGCACGGCATCGGACCGGCCAAGGCGGAGCGCTTCGGGGCGGGGCTGCTCGCCGTCGTGCGGGCGAGCCGCGAGGCGGCCGGCGCCGAGCCCGGCGGCTGACCCAGCCGCGCACGCCGCGTGCTCGGCCGCTCCGCGGCGTATACTCCGCGCCCGATGAGGCTCGTCAAGATTGGGCTCGCCAGCGTGAACGCCACGGTCGGCGCCGTGCGCGACAACACCGACCGGTGCCTCGCGCAGGCGCACGCGATGGCCGCGGACGACGTGACCATCGGCGTCTTCCCCGAGCAGGTCATCGGCGGTTACGCGGCCGAGGATCTGGTGCAGTGGCGCGGCTTCGTCGCGAGCCAGCGGCGCGAGCTCGAGCGCTTCGCCGCCGAGACGCGGGCGCTCGACACCGCCTTCGCCATCGGGCTCACGCTCGGCGCCGGAGGCGACCTCTACAACGCCGCGGCCCTCGTGCACCACGGGCGGGTCGTCGTCGCCGTCGCCAAGGAGAAGCTCCCCACCTACAACATCTTCTACGAGGCGCGCACGCTGTCGCGCGGCACGCCCTACATGGACGTCGCGGCCGACGGCGGACAGGAGGGGCCGGACGGTGCGCTGCGCGTCCGCGACTGCCTCGTCGCCTTCGACTGGGGCACGGTGGCGCTCGAGGTGTGCGAGGACGTCTGGTCGCCCGATGGTCCGATGCGCCGGCGCTGCTACTCGGGCGCCGAGCTCGTGTGCAACCTCTCGGCCTCGCCCTACCGCGCCGGCATCGACGCGACGCGGCGCGAGATGCTCGCCACGCGCGCCGCCGACAACCAGTGCACCATCGCCTACGCCAACCTCGTCGGCGCCAACGACGGCCTCATCTTCGACGGCGGGGGCATCGTCAACCAGAACGGGCGCCCGACCCTCGAGGCGCCGCGCTTCCGCGAGGGGTACGCCGCGGCGGTGGTGGATCTCGATCGGACCGAGCGGTGCCGGCGCGAGGCCTCCACCTGGCGCACGGACTGCGAGACCTTCCGCGCCACGGCCCGCACCGTCCCGAGGGTGGTCGTGGACGCCCCGACCGCGAACCGTAGCCGCCTCCGCTACCCGCTGCCCACCGGCTACGAGCCCGGCCTGGTCGGCCGCGCCGAGGGCGCCACCTTCCCGAGCTACTTCCTGCCGGCGCGCGGTCACCGCGACGTCTCGGCGCGCGACGCCCTGTGCGCGGAGCTCTACGAGGCGCTCGCCCTCGGCATCGCCGACTACTTCCGCAAGACCGGCGCGTTCGAGCGCATCGGGCTCGCACTCTCGGGCGGCCGCGACTCCTGCCTGACCCTGCTCGTCGCGCGCCGGGCGGTCGACATCCTGTTCGGTGCGGCGCCCGACGGGCGCGCCCCCGCCGCGGTCGTCGCCGACCGGCTGTGGACCTTCTACATGCCCACGCGCTTCTCGAGCGACGCGACGCGCGACGCCGCCGCGCGCCTCGCGGCCGACGTGGGCGCGCGCTTCTGCGTGTCGCCCATCGAGGAGGCCTTCGAGCGCGAGTGCGCCGCGACCGAGGCGATGCTGAACGCCCCCGCGACCGAGGGTGCCGCGACGACCGGCGCGGCGCCGGCCGAGCTCACCGGCGTGACGCGCCAGAACGTGCAGGCGCGCCTGCGCGGCGCGCGCATGTGGAACTGGGCGAACTCGAGTCGCGCCCTGTTCCTGCAGACCGGCAACATGAGCGAGAAGTCGGTCGGCTACACCACTGTGGGCGGCGACCTCGAGGGCGCGCTCAGCGTCATCGGCAACCTGCCGAAGACCGTGGTCATGGCGCTCCTCGCCCACCTCGAGACGCGGCTCGGCCACCCCGGTATCGCGAGCGTGCTCGCCACGACCGCCGGGCCGGAGCTCGCCGCCGACCAATCCGGTGAGCGCGAGCTCATGCCCTTCCCCGTGCTCGACGCCTGCCTCTACCTCCACGGCGCCGAGAAGCTCTCGCGGCAGGAGGTGGCGGCCGTTCTCCCCACGCTCTTCCCCGAGCTCGCGCCGGCGGATCTCGAGCGCTGGGCCGCGAAGTTCGCGCGGCTCTTCACGCAGTCCATCTTCAAGTGGGTGCAGGCACCGCTCGTGCTGCACGTGGGCGCGCTCGACCTCGATCGCGAGCGCGCCCTGCAGCTGCCGGTCGTGCAGCGCACCGAGTGGACGTGACCCGACCCTGCCGGCGCCGCGCGGGTACCGGCAGGTCGGAGAGGTCCGTGACCGCTACGCCGGATCGTGCTCGAGGTCGACGTCGTCGATCTCCGCGCCCGTGAAGCTCGTCGTGACCGTGCAGCTCGGGATCGGCGCGCCGCAGGTCGTGCCGACGCACTCGTAGCTCGTCGTGGAGACGGAGTCGCCGCTGATGGCCTTGCCGTCGACGATGACGTTCACGTCGAGGGTGCGCCACTCGGTGCGCTTGGTGCCGGTCGTGACGTTGCCGTCGAAGTCGACGTCCACGCTGCTGGCGCTGAACTTGTACCCGTCGTCGGTCTCGACGCCGGCCAGATCGGCCACGTTGCTCGACAGGTAGAACTGGTCGTTCGGGCCCGCCGTCAGGATCCACGTGTCCGTGCTCACGAGATCGCTCGAGTCGAACATCTCGTTCGGGCTCGGGCCCTGGTCCGGGTAGTAGCAGCCGGACGACCGGCTCTGCTCCTCGAGGGCGACCTGGAAGATCGCGTAGTCCCCAGGCCCGAAGCCACAGCCCGCCGTCGCCCCACCGAGGCCGAGCGCCACGAGCACGCCGAGCCGCATCCCCAAGCTAGTCCCATGATTCATGATGTTTCTCCTCGTCGAGCGCTTGTTACGTCCGACGCGCGCGAATTCTACCCCGCCGGCGCCGAGGCGCCCAGATCGCGGCGCTCCCGGGCTCGGCGCGGGCCGCGGACGGTGGCGCGTGGCGCGTGGCGCGTGGCGCGTGGCGCGCGACGGGCGCGTCGGGCGCGCGCGGCCGGATCGGTGCCACGACGAGGAGTCTCCTCACGGAACGGCGGCGCTTCCGCAACGTGAGGAGACTCACGCGACCGTCTACACGGCAGCCCTCAGGAGAGGGCCCTTGCGGACGCGAGGTAACTGGCACAGTCTCACCGAGACACGCCCGTCCGCCATCCTTCGGGGGCAGCGCGTCAGCAAGTCGGGGGCATCGCCATGGGGGGTCGGTTCGCGCCGGCAGCGGGGTTGCTGCTCGCGCTTCTCTCGACGGGCTCGGGCGCCGCGGCAGAGGACGCGGCAGCGCCTTCGACGGACCCAGCCGCGCCCGCCGCGACATCGCCAGCGGCCGACGACGAGGCTCCGACCGCGGAGCCCGACACGGCGGGGCCGAGCCGCGACGCGAGCACGGCGACGGCGCCCGGCGACGACGCGGTGGCAGGCGACGTGGAGCCGGCGGGCCCCGAAGAGCCCGAGCTCGAGCTCGACGACGACGAGCAGCTCTTCGGCATCGGGCCTCGGGCCGGCATCAGCTTCAACGGCGACCAGTGGCTGGTCGGTACCTACGGCCGCTTCGACGGGTTCTGCGTGGGTGGCTGCACGCGCGACCTCGCGCTCACCTTGCAGCTGTACACGGGCTTCGGGGGCAATCACGTCACGCTGCGCGCGAGCCTGCGCTTCGAGTACACCCTCTGGTTCCTCGCCGAGGACTTCGGCCTCTACCCCATCGTCGGCGGTTCCTTCCAGGGCTTCGTGCCCGTCGGCGCGTTCGGGGAGTTCTGCCGGCGCGTGCACCTCGGCGGATGCGGCGGCTGGGAGGCGGGCCTCGAGGCCGGTGCGGGCCTGCGCGTGTGGCGCTTCTCGTTCGAGGGCGTCGGCGGCATCGGCGGCATCCCGGTGCTGACGGTGACCGGCGGCTTCCACTTCCCGCTCTGGAGCTCGGCGACATGAGGCGCAAGGCAACCGCGGTCCTTCTCTCGCTCCACGCCGTGGGCTGCGACCCGGTGGGCCTCGGGCTGTCCAACCCAGACTTCCGCGTGATCGGCCATCGCGGCGCGCCGAACCTGGCGTGCGAGAACACGATGGCCTCCTTCGCGGCGGCCGCGGCGGTGGGCGCCAACGCCATCGAGACCGACATCTGCGTCACGGCGGAGGGGGTCCAGGTCGTCTGGCACGACGCGGACCCGGACAGCACGATCGCGGTGGCACGCCAGGCCGGTGCCGAGGGGCTCCTGTGCCGTCCGTACGTGCCCGACGTGGGCTCGTCGTGGCGGCGTCCTGTCGATGAGCTCCTGCTCGCCGAGCTCCAGGAGCAGTACGGCTACGCCTGGAACGGCTCGCGGGATCCGACCGCGGCCATCCCGCTGCTGTCCGACTTCACGGCCTGGCTCAGGGAGACCGCGAGCGTGAGGACCGTCTACCTCGACCTGAAGCTCCTGCCCACGCAGCTCGACAGCGCCTTCTCCATCCTGCACGCGCTCGGCGACGACGGCCTCGCGGACCCGTCCCTCGCCCACGTGCGCTTCTACCTGCTTACGGTGCACGAGGACATGGCCCGCGCCCTGGAGGCCGAGCGCCTGCTGCGCGGCTACGACTCGCCGCGCGTCGTGCTCGACTACGAGCAGGCGGGCGCGCTCGGGGGCACGCTCGACGCCGCCCTGCGCGACGTGAGCATGGGTCTCACGCCCTCCCAGGACTGGCACAGCTACAAGCGCGAGGTCGCGGAGACCGTGGACGCGCGCGAGGCCGGGGCGATCGACTCCGTCACCGTGTGGACCTTCGACCGCGAGATGCAGCTCGCCGAGCTGCTCTACTACTCGGTCGACGGCGTGATGACGAACGAGCCGGCCCTGCTCTACCGCATGTGGCAGGACTCGCTCGAGTAGCGCTCAGCGCTTGAAGGCGTCGTTGAACGCGCCGTCGAGGTCGTCGGCCTCGCCGAGGTCGAGGCCGGGCTTGCGCTGCGCGCCACTCTCGCCGCGCAGGCGCGCGATGCGGTTGGTGACGGTGCCGCGCGGATCCTGGTAGTCCGGAGCGATGGACGCGACCCACTCGAAGAACTGCAGCGCGAGGTCGTTCGCCTGCTTGAGCTCGTAGGTGTTGCCGATCTCGTAGCCGAGCACGATCTCCTGATCGGCCGTACGCTGCTCGGCCGACAGCGCGCGCGAGAAGGAGTCGAGGGCGCCGTCGTAGTCGCCGAGCTGCAGGTAGACCATGCCGATCATCGACAGCGCCACGCACTCGCGCCCCGGATCGCGCGCCGCGAGCGACAGCTCGTTGATGGCGTCCTGGTGCAGGCCCATCTCGTTGTAGGCCACCCCGAGGTCGTAGTGCGTCGCCGCGTCCGTGTCGGCGACCTGCTGCCGCACGCCGGCGCGGAACTGCTCGATGATCTCGCCGACCTCTTCGTAGACGTTGGCGTGCGGGGCCTTGTGCGGGGCGGGCGCGGCGGCGGCCTTGTCCGGTGGCGGAGCGGGCGCGGCCGCAGCCGCCGCCGTCTCGGCCCCGAGCGCGGTCCCGACCGGATGCGGCCCGCTCTGCGCCGACGCCCCCGCGGCCATGCCGTCGACGTCCGCGAGCCGCTCGAGGATGAGCGGGTGGTCGGGGAGCTGCCGCAGCTGATCCTGCAGGATGGCGCGCGCCTCGTCGAAGCGCCCCTGGATCGCGAGGTAGTCGGCCTGGTCGAGCGCCTCCTCGTCGAGCTGCGCCACGGAGCGCAGCGAGGCCGCCTGCTCGGGGTCGAGCAAGAGGGTGCCCGTGGGACGCGCGAAGGCCGGCGCGGCGTGCTGCGCGGGCTGCGGCAGGCGCGCGGCCGTGTCCTCGCCCGCGAAGGGGTCGTCGAGCTCGATGGAGCTGGTGGACGGGTCGCTGCGGCTCAGCGCCTCGGCCACGCCACCCGCCTCGACGTCGTAGGAGACGAGCGGACCGTGCGCGCTGCCGGGAGCGTCGGGGGGTGCGCCGAGCGCCGCGCGCATCGAGACGGCGTCGGCGTTGCCCGGCTGCAGCAGCAGCACCTCGTCGAGCATGCCGAGCGCACCCTCGACCGCGCCCTCCTTGGCCAGCTGCTGCGCCAGCAGGAGCTTCTCGCGGATCGAGCCCGGCTGGTCGCCGGCCTCGAGCAAGAGGTCGCTCAGCTTGTGGCGCAGGGCGCGCGCGCCCTTGTGCTGGCGCAGACCGTCACGCAGGGTCGCGATGGCCTGGCGCAGCTTGCCCGCGGCCCGCAGGCCCTCGGCCTGCTGGGCGAGTCTGCGCGCGCCGCTCGGCTCGTCCGCGTCCTCGGCGAAGGCGCCCGCCCCGGGACGCGTGGAGCTGACGACCTCGCCGTCCTTCATCTCGAAGGCGTCGCTGATCGACTCCTCGAGCACGGCGATGTCCGCCTCCTCGATGTCCGCCTCGCTGAGCAGCACGGCGTCGCTCGGCTTGGGCGGCGCGCTCGGCATGCGTCGCTGCGCGTCGAGCTGCTTGACGACGGTGTCGTCGGGTGCGCGCTCGAGCAGCGTGTCGAGGATGGCGTTGAGGTCGTCGGCGCGCCCCTTCTCCTTGGCGATGCGCGCCGACTCCTTCAGGACCTCGATCGCCTTCTTCGGCTGGTTGATGGCGTCGAAGGCACGGGCCAGCGCCGCGAGCGTGGTCAGGTCCTTGGGGTTGGCCTTGAAGCTGATCTGCAGCTTGTGCAGCGCGGCCATCGCGTCGTTCGGTTGGCCGCGGCCGAGGTAGAGCTCGGCCGCCATGCGCGCGTAGTCGGGATCTTGCCGGTACTCGAGCAGGCGCTCGAGCACCTTCAGGGCGTCGTCGTGACGCCCGAGCTTCAACATGATCTTCGCGGCGTCGCCGAAGTGCGTCACCGCGCGCTCCATGTCACCGAGGCGCGCGCGCGAGTCGGCCACGCGCAGGTGCGCGATGGGGTTCTGGGGGTCGAGGTCGAGGATCTTCTGGAAGATGTCGAGCGCGTCGCGCTCGCGGCCCTCGCCGCGCAGGCGCGTCGCGACCTCGTCGTAGGCCGACAGCGCGTCGCTCGTGAGCCCGAGCTGGGTGTAGATCTCGGCCAGGCGCGGCGCGACGTGCCCGTAGCGCCCCTCGAGGAAGGGCGCGTGGCGCTTGATGATGCCGCGGATGTTCTTGTAGACCGCGATGGCCTTCACCGAGAAGCCCTCGCGGTAGTAGTGGTCGCCGACGCGCTCGTAGGTGGCGATGGCCTCCTCGTGGCTGTTCAGCTTGCTGTACAGGTCACCGACCCGCAGCACCGTGCGCACGTCGTCCCCCGCCTCGGCGACCAGGCGCGCCAGGAGCGGCGCAGCCTTGTCCTTGCGACCCTTCTCGACGTGCTTCTGTGCTTCTTGGAGCAGTTTTTCGCGATCGTCCGGGGACATCGACGCGGGCGGACCTCGTGGGCTCGACTCGGCGCGCGCCGCCACACGGCGGCCGCGACTTCGGGGGGGTAGACTCTATGATCTATCGGGGAAACCGCCCCTAGACAAGCTTCTCACCCCCCGCCGCCGATCTCGCGCCGCCCCGCCGGACGCCCCTGCCGTGGGCAGGGGCGAAACCCGGGCGTTCTCGCGAAGTTCCCGTCACGGCCAGCCACCGCGCGGCCGAGCGGTACGTGCGTTCAGTCGGGGATGCGGAACACGACGAGCAGGGCCGCGACCACCGCGCCGGCCGCGATGCCGAGCGCGAGCCCCAGGGCGGGCCCCGGCCCGTCGACGGCGCCGCGCGCCATCTTCTTGGCGCGAGCCCCGAGCACGTGGTGGAGCGCGATGATCACGAGCGCCACGGCGAGCTTGCCGTGCATGAAGTGCGTCTGCTTGAAGTAGAGCGCCGTGTCCGACAGCAGGCGCGCGAGCCCCGCGCCGAAGGCGAGGACGAAGGCAGGTACGCTCAGCCACAGGTAGATCTCGTAGCCGAGGGCGCCACGAGTCCTCGGCTCGCCGTGCCGCGACGCGAGCAGGACGCCGACCGCGACGATCGACCCGATCCAGAGCACGAGACCGACGACATGGAGCCAGATGAGCGCGATCACGGCCACTCGCTAGCGGGTCGCGCCGCCCTTGTCCAGTCCGACCGACCAGCAGGGCGCTCGCGAACCGCGGCCACGCTGCCCGGCGAGGAGCGTCGCAGCCGGGCCCGCCGCCACGCGAGCTGCTAAGGTGCGAGGCCATGCGACCCTACGAAGCCCCCTTCGCGCCGGGCGGTGACGCTGCCATCGATGCGGCGCTCTGCGAGAAGCTGCTCGCGGTGTGCCTCGAGCGCGGCGGCGACTACGCCGACCTCTTCTTCGAGTACCGCCGCTCGGCGGGCTTCTCCTACGACGAGGGCATCCTGAAGGCGGCCTCGCGCTCCGTGGCGCTCGGGCTGGGCGTGCGGGTGCAGCGGGGCGACGCCACGGGCTTCGCGTACGTCGAGGACCTCGACTGGGAGGCGATGAAGCGCGCCGCGACGACCGCCGCCCGCATCGCGACCTCGGGCGGCGCCGCAGAGCCCGAGCACCTCGTCACGCGGTCGACGCCGCGACGCTACGAGCTCGAGCGCTCGAGCTTCGACGCGGCCCTGCTCGACAAGCGCCGCCTGCTCGAGCGCGCCAGCGCGGCCGCCCTCGGTCACGATCCGCTCATCGTCCGCGCCGAGGCGAGCTTCAACGAGGCCCTGCGCGAGCTCCTGGTCGCCACGAGCGACGGCGTCTTCGCCTTCGACTCGCAGCCGATGATCCGCTTCGGCGTGCGCGCCGTCGCGGAGCGGAGCGGCAAGCGGCAGGACGGCTCGAGCGGCGGCGGCGGGCGCATGACCCTCGCCTACTTCGACACGAGCTCGCCCGAGGAGCACGCGCGCCGTGCCGCGACCCAGGCGATCGCGATGCTCGACGCCACCGAGGCGCCCGCCGGCCAGATGCCCGTCGTGCTCGGGCCGGGCGACAGCGGCATCCTCCTGCACGAGGCCGTGGGGCACGGCCTCGAGGCCGACTTCAACCGCAAGGGCACGAGCCGCTACGCCGGGCAGATCGGCAGCAAGGTGGCGAGCGAGCTCTGCACGGTGGTGGACGACGCGACGCTCGTGCAGTCGCGCGGCAGCATCAACATCGACGACGAGGGCGTCGAGCCCACGCGCGCCGTGCTCATCGAGAACGGCGTGCTCGTCGGCTACATGCACGACCGGCTGTCGGCGCGTCACTACCGGCGCCAGTCCACCGGCAACGGCCGGCGCGAGAGCTTCGCGTGCGCCGCCTTGCCACGCATGACCAACACCATCCTGCTCGGCGGCCCGCACGACCCCGAGGAGATCGTGAAGAGCGTGCAGCGCGGCATCTACGCCAAGCGCTTCGGCGGCGGCCAGGTGGACATCTCGAACGGCGACTTCGTGTTCTCGCTCACCGAGAGCTACCTCATCGAGGACGGCAAGCTCGGCCGGCCGCTCAAGGACGTGAACCTCGTCGGCAACGGCCCGGAGGTGCTCGGGCGCGTCAGCATGCTGGGCCACGACCTCGAGGTGTCGGACGGGGTCTGGACCTGCGGCAAGGACGGCCAGAGCGTGCCCGTGGGCGTCGGCTGCCCGACCATCAAGATCGACGAGATCACGGTGGGCGGCACGAAGCTCGGCTGAGGCCCCGCTCGTCCGGCCGCTGGCCTGCCGGGTCGGCACAGGCCAGGCACGTGCCGCACGGAACCGACCGGTCCGGCTCGGCGGTCCCGGCAAGTAGCCGTCAATCGGGCGCGCGACCGGCGCGCCATGACGGCATGGCGCTTGCTGCGCCGACGCCCGCAGTGCGCCGACCGTCCTCTGCGGTGGCGGGCTGTCCGGATGGATCGCGCGGTGTGGGAACCGCGCTTGGAGGTGCTTATGAAGCGAGTCGACCTGGGGGCGCGCGCCTGGCCCCGCGTGGGCGGGATCTGCGCGACCCTGACCCTGGCGTTCGCCTGGGCCGCGGGCTGCGCCGGCGAAGAGAGCGAGCAGCCGATCACGACGACGACCACCACGACGAGCTCCACCACGTCGACCGGCGGCTCGGGCGCCGGTGGCAGCACCGGCACCGGCGGTGCCACGGGTGGGCAGGGGGGCACCGGCGGCTCGGTCGACCCGTGCGCCTGCGCCGACACGGCGCCGGGCCCGACGCGCGGCTCCGCCATCGCGATCACGCCCGACGACGCCACGCTCGTGTCCGTCAACCGCGATGTCGGCACGGTCACGATCAGCCGCGTCGACTACAGCGGCAGCGACCCGGCGATGACCAAGGTGGCCGAGCTCGCCGTCGGTGAGGAGCCGTGGCAGGTCGCGGTGAACGCCTGCGGTACCTGCGCCTACGTGGTGGCCCGCAAGGACCAGCTGCTCGTGCGCATCGAGGACATCGACACCGCGACGCCCGTCGTCGGCCCGAGCGTGGGGACCGGCTCGGAGCCGACCGGCGTCGCGCTCTCGCCCAACAACACGGCGGCGTACGTCGCGAACTGGGTCGAGGGCACGGTCGACGTCGTGGATCCGCTCACGATGCAGGTGGTCAGCAGCCTGGATCTGAACCAGGCCTTGCTCGACACCGGCCTGCTCGGGGCCTCCGTCTCGAGCTCGCGGCCCGCGCTCGCGCACCCGCGCGCGCTCGCCGTCACGAACGACGGCGACGGCGACGACACCGACGAGCGCGTGCTCGTCACCGAGTGGTTCGCGCAGCGCACCGAGGCCGAGCTCAACCCGCCGTCGAACGCGGACGTGAGCCACGACGGCCTCGTGTACTCGATCGCGACCGACACCGAGGTCATCACGACAATCGCCCTGCCGGCCATCGCGGACGCGGGCTTCGCGAACCGCAACGGCGAGGCGACGGGCTGCTACCCGAACCAGATCGGCTCCGTCACCATCGACGGCAGCTTCGCGTACGTGACGAGCACCTGCGCGTCGCCGCGCGGGCCGACGGGCGTGTTCCAGCCGAACGCCTGCACGCCGAGCGCCTTCGTCGACACCTGCCCGGACGCGCTGCAGACCTGCTTCAACGGCACCTGCGCGGGTGCCAACGTGTGCACGGCCGGCAACACCTGCCCGGGCGGCCTCGCTTGCATCGTGGACGCCGTCAACGGCAACCGCTGCCCGCCGGTCATCACCGACGTGAAGACGACGACCCACCCCGCGCTGCACGTCATCGACCTCGGGGACGACTCGATCGCGACGGCGACCACGCTCGACCGGCTGTTCGACGCCCCGGCCGTCGCCTCGGCGCGCATGCCGCTGCTGCCGACGGACATCGGTTTCCGGCCGGGGTTCGCCTACGTGACCTCGATGGGCGCGGACGCGGCCTTCCGCCTCACCGTGGCCAACGGGCTCGTCACCGCCGTCGGCTCGCCGGTCAACGACTTCATCAACCTGCGCCGCCCGACCAACGACACCGACATCCGCCTGCCCATCGGCATCGCGGTGGCGAACGGCTCGGCCGTCGCGTTCGTGTCGAACGAAGGCACGCGCGACGTCACGGCGCTCGAGCTCAACGCGCAGGCGATCGCCGGCGACCAGGCGAGCGATTTTCGCATCCTCTCGGCCTCGGCGCTGCCGGCCTCGGGCTCGCCCGAGGAGACCGTGCTCCGCGGCAAGCGCTTCTTCGACACCGGCCTCGGGCGCTGGTCGCTCGCGGGCGGTGCCTGGGGCTCGTGCGCGGCGTGCCACATCGACGGGCTCACCGACAACGTGACCTGGTACTTCGCCCGCGGCCCGCGGCAGTCGACCTCGCTCGACGGCACCTTCGCCTCGCTCGACGGCACCGATCAGCGCATCCTCAACTGGAGCGCGATCTTCGACGAGGTGGCGGACTTCGAGCTCAACGTGCGCGGCGTCTCGGGCGGCGTCGGCGCGATCGTGTCCGCGACGAGCGCGCCTCCGGTCAACGCCGATCGCATCAACCTCACGAACAACGCCGCGCTCCCGGCGCAGGTGATCCTCCAGGGCTCGGCCGGCGACGCCGCCGACCCGGCCGGCGTCAGCGCGCACGCCCACAGCGTCATCGACGACTGGGCCGAGGTCACCGCGTACCTGAAGACCGTGCGCTCGCCGCGTCGCCCCGTCGGGCTCGTGCCGGCGGACGTGACCGCCGGCCGCACGCTCTTCACCTCGAGCGCCCAGGGCAACTGCGTGGGCTGCCACAGCGGCGCGAAGTGGACGATCTCGAAGGTGTTCTACACGCCCGGCGACGGCCCCAACGCCGGCCAGGGCGACCCCGCGGCGGGCTCGCTCGCGAACAAGTCCTGGAACGTGGCGCTGAACGGCTTCCCGGCCGCGCTCTTCCCCGCCGCCACCGCGGCCAACCGCGTCATGCGCTTCGGGGGCTCGCCGGGCCTCGAGCAGCTGCAGTGCACCTTGCGCCCGGTGGGCACCTTCGGGATCGCGCCGGCCGCGGTCGGCATCGCGGAGGTGCGCGAGAACGGCGCCGCCGCGCAGGGCAACCAGACCGACGGCAACGGCTTCAACGTGCCGTCGCTGCTCGGCGCGCAGGTGGGTGGGCCCTTCTTCCACGCCGGCAACGCGCGCACGCTCGAGGAGGTGTTCGACGCGCTCTTCGCGGGCCACCACACCTCGGCCGTGGCGGCCGTGTTCGCGCCGAACGCGACCCAGGTGCGGCAGCTCGTCGCCTTCGTGCTGTCGATCGACGAGGACGAGACGCCGGTGGCCATCCCGGCCAAGGGCGCCTCGGGCGGCGACCTGTGCTTCTACCCGTGAGGTAGCGCGCAGAGGCCACGGGAGCGCGCTGGCGCGGCGGCGTGTGGCGCCGACGCGCTCCCTCAGCCCTCGTCGTCGGGCGGCGCTGGCGCGACCTCGGGCTGCGGCGCGTGGCTCGCGAGCCAGCGCCGCAGCTGGTTGCGGTGCAGGCCGAGGCGGCGGGCAGCCCCGGAGACGTTGCCCTGCTCGGCCCGGAGCGCCGCCTCCACCTCGGCCGCGTCGACGGGTCGGCGCGCCTCGCTCGCTGCGCCGGCCCCGGCGTGCGTTGCGGCGGCCGCCACGGGCATGCCCGCGTGGACGTCGAGGAAGGTGTCGCCGACGACCGCCGCACCGGCGGCCACGGCGGCGTGCGCGGAGCGCCGCACCTCCGCGACGAGCTCGCGCACGTTGCCGGGCCAGGGCCGGCCGAGGCACGCCTCGGCGAACAGCGGGTGGAGGCCGAGGTCGGGGCGACAGGCGCGCGCGGCTGCGTCGGCGAGCCACGGGACGTCCTCGAGCCGCTCGGACAGCGATGGCACGTACACCTCGGGCCGCCCGATGCGGTAGTAGAGGTCCGTGCGGAACGCGCCCTCCGCGACCGCCTCGCGGAGCGACTGCGCCGCCGCGCACACGACGCCGAAGTGCACGCTGCGAGCGCGCGTTGCGCCGAGCGGCAGCACCTCGCGCGTCTCGACCACGCGCAGCAGCTTGGCCTGCACGGCCGGGTCGAGCTCGCCGAGCTCGTCGAGGAACAGCGTGCCGCCGTGCGCCGCCTGCACGTAGCCCTCGGCGTCGGCGTCGGCCCCGGAGTAGGCGCCGCGGCGCACACCGAAGAACAGGCGCTCGGCGATGGTCGCCGGGATGGCGGCACAGTTGACGGCGACGAAGGGCCCGCCACGGCGTGGTCCGGCGTCGTGGAAGTGGCGCGCCACGAGCTCCTTGCCGACGCCGCTCTCGCCCACCACCGCGAGCGTCTCGCCCGCGCGCGCCGCGATCTCGACGTCGGACCACGTGCGGCGCAGGCGCGGACCGAGCACCAGGCCGTCGCGCACCTCGACCGAGCCGCCGAGCAGGGGTCCGATGTCGCGCGCGAACAGGAGCAAGGTGTGCCCGATGCGCAGCACGCGCGGGGCGTCGGGCGTCACGCTGCCGACGACGCGGGCTCCGTCGACGAAGGTGCCGTTGCGGCTGTCGAGGTCGGTCACGCGAAAAGCGCCGCCCTCGTGGCTCACGCGCACGTGCTCGCGCGACAACCGCTCGTCGTCGAGCGCGACGTCGGCACCGTGGCCCCGCCCCACGAGCACCGAGCCCTCGAGCACCGAGATGGGTCGCAGCGCCGGCACGACGCCGAGCCGCTCGCCCGCCGCGACCGTGCCCACGAGCACGAGCCCCGGGATGGGCGCCTCGGACGGACGGCCGGTGGCCCCGCTGTCGAGCGTGCCGGGCGTGGTCTCGCGCGTGCGGCGCATCGTCATGGATCGAGCCCCGGGGCGAACAGCGACGCGAAGGCGTCGGGAGCGCGTAGCACACCGGGCGACAGCTCGGCGAGCCCCGCGCGGCGGAGCTCCGCGCCCTCGCTGCCCCCGACGAGCGCGCCTAGCTTGAGCCGGGCGCACGCGGCAAGCAAGAGCGCGCCCGCCCGGTCGAGCCCTGCGACGGCCGCCCGCAGGCGTGCCTCCGCGGCGGCTGGGCGCCCGGCGAGCGCGAGCGCCGCCGCCGAGAGCAGCGCGGCGAGCGGGCGCGCGAGGAGCGAGCTCGTGCGGGCGAGCGCGGCGGCGGAGCGCCACGCGCGAGCCAGCAGCCACGGGCGCCCGAGGCGCGCGGTCGCGGCCGTGGCTAGCTCGGTCCGCGCGCGCAGGAAGAGCGCGTCCAAGCGGACCGCCTGCACGCGCAGGAGGTGGGAGGGCCGGAGCAGGCGGAAGAGCTCCTCGACCCGCTCGAGGGCGCGCTCGGGGCGGCCCTCGTGGAGGTCGAGGTGCACGTGCGCGATGCAGGCGTCGTAGCGCGGCAGGTGGAAGCGGTCCTGCGGGAAGAAGCTCTCCGCCTCGTGCACGAGCGCCCGGGCACGCGCCGGCCCCTCGGTCACGAGCCAGGCGAGGTTCGCGTAGTGGGTCGCGACGCCGCTCGCGGCGTAGCGATTGTCGCGCGCGCGGTAGTGCCGGTAGAGCTCGGGCGCGCGCCGGCACACGAAGTCGAGCTCGCCGAGCTCGAGCGCCGCGTAGAGCGCGAAGTGCTGCACGGTGGCGACCTCCCAGGGAGCCTTGCCCGCGCGGTCGCGGAGGATCGGCTCGGCGAGCTCGCAGCTCTGCCGCGCCTGCTCGAAGCGCTGGCACAGCCCGGCGGCCACGCCGTGCGCCCCGATGGCCCGACCGAGCGTGAGCGGGTCGCCGTGGCGCCGCGCCAGATCCTCGGCCTGGCGCAGCAGCGCCGCGACCTCCGGCCAGGCGCGCTCGCCCCCGCCCACGCGCACCAGCGCCTCGGACGAGAGCGCGCGCACCACGCGCGCCGGGTCCCCGGCTCGGAGCGCCGCCCGGGTGAAGCGGCTCGAGTACTCCGACGCCACGACCGGATCGACGAAGCCGAGACCGGTCGACACCGCCCAGCACACGTCGGCCTGCCGGGCCGCGGTGCGGCCGTCGTCCGCCCGCTGCGCGGCGGGCCACGCGAGCGCCGCCCGGACGCGCGCCCGCGCCGCCAGGAGGCGCGGGATGCGCGTGGCGCCGCGCGCCGGCTCGGGCAAGCCGACCGCGCCGAGCACGCTGCAGAGGACGCGCTCGCCCTCGTCGAGGTGGCCGGTCTGCAGGAGCTGCTCGGCCGCGCGCCGGCGCAGCTCGAGGGCGAGCTCGGGCGCCGCCGAGCGCGCCGCGACGAGGTACTCGTCGGCCGCTCGGCGACCGCGGCCGGCGTGCGCCAGGGCATCGGCGCGGCGCGCGCGCAGGCGCGCACGCAGGGCGGGGCTCGGCGCGTGCTCGAGGGCGAGCGCGTGGAGCGCCGCGGCGCGATCGAAGGCGAGCGCCCGCTCGGCGGCCTCGGCCGCGGCCTCGGCGTGCGGCGCAGCGCGCGCCCGCTCGCCCGCGAGCGCCCACTCGAGCGCCAGGCGCGCGACGGGCACGGCCGGGCGGGCCTCGAGCGCGAGCGCGAGCGCCGCGTGCAGGGCCCGTCGTGCCTCGCTCCCGAGGGCTCGGGCCGCCACCCGCCCCACGTGATCGTGGTAGGGCGCGAGGGCGAGCTCACGGCGCGCGGACCCGACCGTCCGCGCGAGGCCCTGGGCGAGGAGCTGGCGCACGGCCGACGGCCCCTCGGCGCCGCAGCCCGCGACGGCGGCCGCGAGCGTCTCGTCGACGGGCCCCGCGGCGACTGCCAGAACCTCGAGCAGGCGCCGGGCCCCGGGCGCCAGGCGCTCGATACGCTCGCCCACCACGGCGTCGATGGACCGGTCCGGCAGCACCGAGTCGACCGGCCCGAGCTCGTCCGCGCGCCGCGCCAGCTCCCGCATGAGGAACGGGTCGCCGGCGGCCTCGAGCGCGAGCCGTCGACCCCGCACCCGGTCACCCACGAGCGCCGTCGCGAGCTCCTCGCTCGCCGCGCGCGGCAGGGGCGCGAGCGCGAGCCGCCGGAGCTCGACCGCGTCCTCGCCGAGCTCGGCGAAGACGCCGGGCGCGGCCAGGCCGTCGTCGGGAACGGTGCCGACGAACAGGGCGCTCCCCAGCGCCGCGAGCAGCAGGCCGAGAAACACGAGCCCGTCGCGGTCGCAAAAGTGGACGTCGTCGACCACGAAGACGAGCGGGCGCCCGGCGGCCACCGCGGCGAGCACGCGCGCCGCAGCGCCGGCGGCGAGCGCTCGGAGCGCGACCGGATCGGTGTCGTCGCCCGGCCGTGGCCGCGCGTCGAGCGCCGCGAGCGGGGGGAACACGCGCGCGAGCGCCGCGAGCTCCGCGGGCGCGACGCACGACCGCAGCGCATCGTCGGCGAGCGCGCGTGCGAGCGCGTCGCTCACGCCCTCGATGGCCTTGTAGGGCAGGTCCTCGCGCGCGTAGCAGGCGTGCTGCACGACGAGCGCCTGCGCCTCGAGCGAGCGCGCGAAGTGGCGCACGAGCGCGCTCTTGCCGATGCCCGACGGGCCCGCGACGAGCACCGCCGCCGGCCGCCCCGACCGTGCCAGCGACCCCGCCGCGCGCAGGGCCGCGAGCTCCTCCTCGCGCCCCGCGAAGGGCTCGAGCTCGCTCGCCGGCCGCGCCGCGCTCGGCAGAGGCGCGGGCGAGCGCACGCCGCCGCCGAGGCGCCGGCCGGGAAACAGCGCCCGCACCTCCACGCCGCCGGGGCGCGCCGACGGCTCGCGCGCGAGCAAGCCGGCGCACAGAGCCACCACCTCGGGGGGGGCGTCGGGACAGAGGTCCGACAGGCGCGGCGCCTCGTGCCGGCGCGTCGCCTCGAGCACCCCGGCCGGCGTCCCCTCGAAGGGCAGGCGGCCCGCGTGGAGCTCGAACAGGAGCGCGCCGAAGGCGTACCAGTCGGTGGCCTCCGTGGACGCGCGCCCGTCGACCTGCTCGGGCGCCATGTAGCCCGGCGTCCCCACGCGCCGCGCGCTCCACGGATCGTCGTCGGCGTGGCGCCGCGCCAGGAGGCCGAAGTCGACGACGACGACCCGACCACCCTCCTCGACGAGCACGTTGGACGGCTTGAGATCGCGGTGCAGCACGCCCTGCGCGTGCAAGGCTTCGATGCCGAGGACGAGCTGCCCGAGCGCGTCCGCGAGCCTCGCGGGGTCGAGCCGCCGAGCGCTCGCGAGGACCGGAGGGAGCACGTACACGTCCGAGCCCGTCACCGCGGTGGCGCGGCCGTCCTCCGTGCCGCACAGGTGCCGGCGCAGCTGGACGCCGCGCACGAGCTCCATCACGAGCGCGTAGCGGTCGTCGTGGCGCACCAGCTCGTAGAGCTCGACGATGTTGGGGTGCACGATCGTCCCGAGCGCCCGGAACTCGCGCCGGATGCGCCCGAGCGTGGCGGGCTCGGCGTGCCGCAGTACCTTCACGGCGACCTCGGCGCCGTGCCAGCGGTCGCGGGCGGCGTACACGGTGCCGAAGCCACCGTGCCCGACGAGCCGCTCGAGCACGAAGCGCTCCGCGAGCATGGTGCCGAGCGGCAGCGGCAGCTCCGGCACGGCAGGCGCCGTGACGAGCGCCACCATCAGTCGGCGCGCTCCGGCGGCGCGGCCCCACCGTCGGGCGGGGTCGCGTCCGGCGCGAGGTCGCAGGTGACGAGCCCGAGGTCCATCGCCTGGCCGTTCGGCCGGGCGACGAGCAGGAGCGCCCCGTCGGCCGCGAGGACCTCGCCGCGACCGAGCGCGGGCTCCGGGCGGAAGGCACCGACCAGCGTGCCGTCGCTCGCGAGCAGGCCGATGCGGCTCGTGCCCGAGGCCTCGGGCACGACGAGCAGCGGTCCGTAGAGGCTCGGCACGCCGCTGCCGACCCCCTCGTCGAGCAAGAGCGCCGGGGCCCCCGCCCCCCCGAGCGCCACGGTGGCGAGCTCGACGCGCCCGCCGTCCGACCCCACCGGGGTGTCGTCGTCGCGCCATACGACGAGAGCGTCGCCCGCAGTGCTCGACGCGAGGTCGAAGGCGAGCGCGTGTCCGCCGCGCGGCGTGACCGCGCGCGCGGCGCCACTCGGCAACCCGTCCTGCCCGAGCGGCACGAGCTCGATCCAGCCGTGCTCGATGCTCTGCGCGGAGTAGCGCGGCGCCGGCTCGTCCTCGCCGCTGCCGCCGTCGAAGCGCGTCTCGGAGGTCGGGCGCGCGATGTACCCCAGCCAGAAGCCGCCCGGGCGCACGACGACGCGTGGCAGCTCGGCGTCGACCTCGGGCGGCGACACGGCGCGCGGCGCATGTACGGTCCCGAGCTTGTCCGGATCGGCGGTCGCGAGGAGGATGGCGCTGCGATCCTCGTGGTCGTCGTCCCACACGGCGACGACCGCCGTCGACGCGACCGCGAGGTCGTAGGCGAGCGACTCGTCCCGCCCCTGCGGTAGCTCCGCGCCCCACGCGACCTCGCCGTCGACCCGCAAGCGACCGAGGCGCAGCGCGAAGCCCCCGGCGTTCGGCTCCAGCATGCCGACGACGGAGCCGCCCGAGCCGGCGACGACGATCGGGGCGTCCACGTCGCCCCGCAGGCGCCCGAGGCGCACGAGCCGTCCGCCGCCGCCGTCCGAGCCGAGGAGCGCGAGCTCGCCCACGGCGCCGCCCTCGGCGTCGCGCTTCACGCCCACGACGAAGCCGCCCGCGTGGCGCGCGCCGCGCCCGATCTCGGGCGCGAAGGGCTCGAGGGCCTCCTCCTCGTCACCCGCGTCGGACGCGGGCGTGCGTCGCTCGCCGACCTGGAACGGCGCGACCCCTTCGAGCGCGCGGCAGCGCGGCGGCAACGGTGCGGCCCGGGCGCCCCCCGCCCCGCCGTCCGGCTCGGTCTCCTCCGGAAGGCGGTCCGCAAAGGGGCGCGTCAGGACCACGACGACGCCGGCGACGGTGAGCCCGACGACCACGAAGGGGGCGAGGGCGGCGAGGCGGCTGGGGCGCGCGCCGATCTTCGGCCCGAGGCCGAGGCGCGGCCCCGCGGGCCGGAGGTCGGAGGGCGGGGGTCGGAACCGTACGCGCGGCGCGTCCCGCCCGACGTCGCCGTCGGCGGGTGGCTCCGAGCCGCCCGGCCCCTGCCCGCCGCGCGTCCTGCCCTGCTTGCCCGATCCTGCCAAGGCCCACTCGTCCGATCCGACCCACGACGGCGCGCACCTGCCGCGGTAGCCGCCGTTGCCGTTGCGCACACGCCCGAGCCCCGTCTCGGGCTCGGCGCTGACTTCGTAGGCCGCCGACCACGAGCTGTCGAGCTTGATACCGATCCGCTCGCGGGCGAGCCGGTCGTGCCCGGTGCACCGCCGTGGGCGACGACGAGCCGGAGCGCGAGGCCGGTGGCGGCGCGCCGGGCTACGTGGCAGTACGCGGCCGTGCTCGGGGCAGAGCTCGCAGGAGCAGGGGCGTGACGGAGCAGGACGACGCGGTCGATGTCGTCGCGCGCGGGGCGACCGGCTACCCGCTGCCCGTCGCCGACGCGCTCTGCGCGCTCGCGGCGGCCGACAGCCTGCACGAGCGACGAGACCGCGTGGTGGAGTGCTTCCGCGCCGCCCTGCGCCACACGGCGGCGCTCGCCCTCGCGGCGCGCGTGCAGCGCGGGCGCGGGCCGGCCGAGGAGGGGCGCGAGGTGCGCGACATGATGCGCGGGCTCCGCTCGCGCGGGCTCACCGACGGGCAGTGGGTCGGTCTGCTGCGCGGGCTCTGCGCGTCGTGGTCGGGCAGCGAGGACGCGCACGTGCTCCCCGCGCTCGCGCGCCTGCTCTGCGGGCGCGACAAAGGCAAGGTCGGCAAGGTCGTCGACGGCCTGCTCGAGATGCGCAAGGCCGAGACGGTGGCCCACGGCGCGACGGGGAGCGCCGACGCCATCCGCAAGGTCCTCGAGCGCCGCGAGCCCCAGCTCACGGCGCTCTTCGCCATGCTCGAGCCGGTGTGGGGAGCGCTCGAGCTGTGCGTGCCGCTCGCCGCGCCTGCCGAGCAGGAGACGCTGCAGCTCGCCTATCGCCTCCATGGCTACACGCCGGGGCGCGGTCGCTGGCCGCGGCGCAGCCTCGCGCCGGGGGTGCGCCTGCCGCCGGGCGAGGTGGTGCTCGTCGACGCCGAGGGGCGGCCACGGCTGTCGCTCCACCCCATCGCGCTCTTCCGCCGCGCGAGCCCCGAGGCGGTCGAGGAGCTCTTCTTCCTCGACGGCGCCAAGAAGAACGCCGCGCTCTACGTCGCCTTTCCCTCGATGGCCGAGCACCGCGAGAACGACGCCTGGAGCGCGCTCGGCAAGAGCCTGCTCGACGGCCACGACGACGAGGCGCCCGCCTCGGCCCGTGGCTCGTCGCGACCGTACCGCGGGCTGGCGAGCTTCGGCGCCGAGCACGCCGCCCTCTTCTTCGGGCGCGAGGAGCAGGCCGAGACCCTCGGCAACCGCATCCGCCGCCACCCGATGGTGACCGTCACGGGGCCGAGCGGCGGCGGCAAGAGCTCGCTCCTGCACGCGGGGGTCTTTCCGCTGCTCGACATGACGGTCGTGACGCTGCGCCCGGGCTCGGACCCGCTCGAGGCGCTGCGGCGCAAGCTCGAGCCGCTGCTCGCGGGCTCGACGGCTCCGACCGATCTCGGCCCCGTGCTCGCCGACGCCCCGGAGACGCTCGGCCTGCACCTCGAGCGCTTCGCGCGCGAGCGCGGCACCGTCGTGTGCGTCGCCGTCGATCAGGCCGAGGAGCTGTTCACGCTGTGCCACGACGAGCCGGCGCGCGCCGCCTTCGGCGCGGCGCTCGCGTCCATCGGGCACGACGCCGAGGCGCCGTGCCGCGTCGTCGTGTCGCTGCGCGAGGACTTCTTCGCGCGCCTCGCGACCATCCCGGCCCTGCGCGGCGTCTACAGCCGGCAGGTCGAGGTCGTCGCGACCCCCGACGCGCGCGATCTCGTGCGCGTGCTCACGGCGCCGGCGGCGCTCTTCGGCTTCTCGTTCGAGGACGAGGCGCTCGTCGAGCGCATGGTCGAGGCCGTGCGCGGGGAGCCCGCGGCGCTCGCCATGCTGCAGTTCTGCGCCGACCAGCTGTGGGAGCGCCGCGATCGCACCTGGAAGCGCCTCACCTGGGATGCCTACCGCGCCGTCGGCGGGGTCGAAGGGGCGCTCGCAGCCCACGCCGAGGGCGTGAGCGCCGCGATGACGCCGTCGCAGCTCGCCACGGCGCGCTCGATGCTCCTGCGCCTCGTCACCGAGGAGGGGACCCGCGCCGTCGTCGCCAAGGCGGATCTGGTCGAGAGCGGCGGCGCGCGCGACGACCGCGTCGTCGTGCTCGATCGCCTGACCGAGGCGCGCCTCGTCACGACGCGCGAGGCGGGCGATGGCGCGCCCGAGGCCGTCGAGCTCGTCCACGAGGCGCTGCTCCGGCACTGGGAGCGCCTGCGGCGCTGGCTCGAAGAGGACGAGGTCTTCGTGCGCGTGCGCGCGCGGCTCGCGACGGCGGCGGCGCGCTGGGACAGGGAGGGGCGCGCGCCGGATCTCTTGCTCGGCGACGGCAAGCCCCTCATCGAGGCCGAGGAGCTCTACGAGGCCCAGCGCGACACGCTCGTGGGCATCGAGGTCGCGTTCATCGAGGCGTCGCGCGCCCGGGGCCGGCGCACGCGGCGGCTCAAGCGCGGGGCGGTCGGGGCGCTCGCGCTCCTCACGGCCCTCGCCGGCACCTTCGGCGCGTTCGCCTGGCAGCAGCGCGGCGCGGCCGAGCAGATGGCGACCGTCGCCGCGGGCCACGCGGCCGAAGCGAAGAAGCAGGAGGCCGACGCGTCCCAGCGCACCATCCGCCTGCTCACCGAGCAGGGTCGGCGCGAGCTCGTCGACGGCAAGCCGCTGCGTGCGCTCGTCTTCCTGCACGAGGCCCGCCTGCGCGGCGGCGACGAGCCGGCCCTGCGCGCCATGCTCGCGGACGCGACGCGCCCGGCCGACGCGCTGCTCTACGGCATGCAGGCGCACGACCGCGCGATCGCCCACCTGAGCTGGATGGGCGGGGCGCTCGTCACGGTGACCGAGGACGCGGAGGTGGCAGCCTTCGACGGCACCGCCGCGCGCTTCCGGGTCACCGCGCTCGAGGGCACGAAGGTGACGGCGCTCGTGCCGGCGCCCGACGCGCGGCGCCTCGCGCTCGGCACGGAGGACGGACGCATCGCCGTCGTCGACGACGGCGGCGTCGTGCGGCTGCGACTCGGGGGGCACACGAAGGCGGTCGAGGCGCTGGCCTGGGGCGGCGGGCGGCTCGTGAGCGGCGGGCGCGACGGGACGCTCCGCTTCTTCGACGCGACGAGCGGGGCCGCCGTCGCCGAGCATGCGGGCGTGCGGGCGGTGCGCGATCTCGCGGTGAGCCCGGACGGCACGCTCGTGGCGAGTGGCGACGAAGGCGGCAAGCTCGTGCTCCACCGCCTCGCGGACGGCAGCGAGGACAGCGTGCTCGCCCTCGACCTCGTGCGCGTCTCGAAGCTCGCGTTCGCCGACGCCGACCACCTCGCCGTGCAGGCGGAGCACGGCCTCGTGCTCGTCGGCGTGCGCGACGGCACGCGCACGCCGATGGGCCCCGAGGGGAGCTCGGCGCGCTGGCTCGCCGTCGCGCCCTCGTCGGCGGCGGTGGCGAGCGTCGCCTACGACAACGCCGCGCGGGTCTGGGAGTCGGCGAGCGGTCGGCTACGCGCCACGACGGGCGGCCACGACACCTTCCTGTGGCAGGGGGCGATCACGAGCGCCAACGTCCACGCGGCGAGCTTCTCGCCCGACGGTCTCGTGCTCTTGACGGTGGGGAGCGACACGAGCCCGCGCCTCTGGGACGCCGCGACGGGCCACCCGCTCGGCGCCTTCGGCGGCCACGCGGCGCCCGTCGCCGTGGCTGCCTTCCACCCCGACGGCACGCGCATCGCGAGCGCGGACGCGTCGGGCGCGGTCATGGTGTGGAGCACGCGCGCCAGCCGCCTCGCGGCGACGATCGGGCGCCCCGCCTGGGGCGACGCAGCCTCCGAGGCGCAAGCCGTGGCGCGCGCGGCGCTCGCGCCCGACGGCGAGCACGTCGTCACGACGAGCCAAGAGGGCGCGACCCTGTGGCGCGGCGCCGAGCGCGTCGCGCGCCTCGAGGGTGCGCGGCCGCACGCCTTCACCGAGGCCGTCGCGGACGCCGGCACGTTCTTCCCTGGCGACCGTGCCGTCCGGCGCCTCGTGTCGCACGCGTTTGCCGCGGCGTGGAGCCCCGACGGAGAGCGCTTCGTCGCCGACGCCGAGGGCGGCGCCGCGATCTACGACCTCGACGGCCGGCTCCTCGCGCGCCTCGGCACCGGCACCTGCCGCGACGCCGCCTTCGGCCACGACGGCGTGGTCGTCGCGGGCGACGGCGCCGCGGTCGAGGTGTGGAGCTCGACGGGCGAGCGGCGCCACGTGCTCGCCGGACACAAGGCCCCCATCGCGATGGTGGGCCTGAGCGGCGACGGCCGCCGCATCGTCACCGTCGACGCGGAGGTGGCGCGCGTGTGGCACGCCGACACCGGCGCGCTCGTGTACACCTCGCCCGCCGCCGGGGACGCGCCGCGCGAGCGGCCACGCGCTGCCCTCTCCGCCGACGGTAGCCGCCTCCTGTTGTCGCTGTCCGAGCGGTCGGTGCGGGTCGTGAGCGTGCCCGCAGGCGGGGAGCTGCTCGCCGTCGAGGGCCTCGAGGGCGCGCTCGCCCCCGGCGCAGAGCGCGTGCTCGTCATCGAGAGCACCTCGGCCACGGCGCGCATCCACACCATCGGGTCGACCGCCCCACCCATCACCCTCGACAGCCACACCGACACGGAAGGCTACGCCCTCGCCCGCGCGTTCTCGGGCGAAGCGCTCGCTCCGAAGCCCGACGGTCACACCGGAGCGCTCGTCGTCGCCCACTGGCTCGACGGCGGCACGCGGATCGTGACGGCCGGCACCGACGGCACGGCGCGGCTCTGGGATGCGGCGAGCGGCCGCCTGCTCGCGACGCTCCCGGCGCACCGCGAGCTCGCGGCGCTCGGGGTCGGCGCCTCGGCCGAGCGCCTGCTGACGCTCGGCGACGGCGTGGCGAAGCTGTGGGACGTGCACGTCGACACGCGCACGGCCGAGGCGCTCGCGCCCCTCGTCGCGCGCCTGCCCTTCGAGCTCGTCGACGGGCGCATCGTGCCGAAACAGCGCTGACGCGGCCATCCCGGCCCCGGCCGGGCACGCACCGCGAGCGCCCGCCGCGCCCCGCTTTTGCGCTACGATGGCGCCGTGCACACCTTCTCTTTCCCTTCGAGGCTCGGAGCCCTGCTCGGCGCGCTCGCGCTCGGGGCGCTCGTGGCGGTCATGGCGTCGTCCTGCGGGGCGCGCAGCATCGAGAACCCCGACGAGGGCTCGACGACCACCACGAGCTGCGCCGCGGTGGGCGACGCCTGCCAGCAGTCGGGCGACTGCTGCAGCGCCGAGCTCACCTGCGAGACGGGCATCTGCAAGCCGGTCTCGATCTGCAAGCCCGACGGCAAGGCCTGCAGCACCACCATCGAGTGCTGCAACCTCGACTGCTTCGGCGGCTACTGCGGCGGCTCCGAGTGCACGCCCAACGGCGAGCCCTGCGGCGACGCCGTCGAGTGCTGCAGCTTCGTATGCGAAAATGGCTTCTGCGGCGGCACGCAGTGCAAGCCCGACGGCTCGGCCTGCGACCTCGGGACCGAGTGCTGCAACCTCACGTGCACCAGCGGCTACTGCCAGTTCCCGCAGTGCAAGCCGCAGGGCGCCGTGTGCTTCGCGAAGAGCGAGTGCTGCAACGATCTCGACTGCACGGACAACCACTGCGGCGGCTCGAGCTGCCAGCAGAACGGCTTCTTCTGCACCCAGGGCTCGCAGTGCTGCTCCGGCACCTGCGAGGCCAACACCTGCGTGCCGGGCGGCTGCCAGCCCGACGGCACCCCGTGCGGCTCGCCCGGCGAGTGCTGCAGCCAGCTCTGCAACGCGAACGGCGTGTGCGGCGGCGGCACGTGCCTGCCGGACGGATCGTTCTGCAACTTCGACGGCGAGTGCTGCACGCAGTACTGCAACCCGAACACGTTCACCTGCGGCTTCAGCAACTGCCAGCCCGACGGCGCCTTCTGCAACTTCAACGAGGAGTGCTGCTCCTTTTACTGCGACCCCAACTTCTTCACTTGCGGCTTCGGCAACTGCCAGCCGGACGGCGGCTTCTGCAGCTTCGACCAGGAGTGCTGCTCCTTCTTCTGCGACCCCAACTCCTCGACTTGCGGCGGCGGCCAGTGCGTTCCGGACGGCGCCTTCTGCTTCCAGAACCAGGAGTGCTGCAGCGGGCAGTGCAACGCGAACGGCACCTGCGGCCCGTCGGGCTGCACGCTCGACGGCTTCGACTGCACGACGCCGGCCGAGTGCTGCAGCAACCAGTGCAACGGCGGCAAATGCGGCCCCGGCGGCTGCCTGCCGACGGGCTCGAGCTGCAACACGACCCCGCAGTGCTGCAGCGGCCTCGTGTGCAGCGGCGGGCACTGCGGCACGCCGGTCGACGCGGGCAACTGCTCGCTCGACCCGGGTGGCACGCCCTGCAGCCAGTGCATCGTCAACAACTGCTGCTCGCAGACCGAGACGTGCCTGGCCGATCCGAACTGCTCGAGCGCGATGGCCTGCTTCCAGAACTGCGTCATCGGCAACACGCCGCCGGGCCAGTGCCAGCAGACCTGCTGCACCAGCAATAGCTGCAACAACTGGACGAGCTGCGTGACGGGCAACTGCGCCGCGCTCTGCTTCTAGAAGGGAGCTCGGCCCGAGCGTGACGTGGCTCGCGCCGGTACGCCTCGAGACCGACACCTGGCGCCGGCCGCTGGGGCACGCATACTTCGCAGGTGCTCCGTCGGTTCCTGCCGCTGTTCGTGGTGTGTGCGCTCGGCGCCGGGTGCGCGCCCGACGAGCCCGAAGCCGAGCGCCCGCGCCCGAGCGCGGCGCCCGCTGCCGCGACCGAGACGACGGCCCCCGAGGCGCCGGGCGCGAGCGACGAGCCCGAGCGCGCGCCCGCGCCGGGCTCGACGAGCGAGGCGGCGCCGGGCGCGACCGGGCAGGTCGAGCCACCGGCCGCGGCGGCCGCGACCGACGAGCCGGTCGTGCTCGTGGCCGGCGGCGACGTGTGCCTCGGACGCGAGGAGGGACAGCGACTGCTGCGCGACCCCGGCCACGACGAGCTCGCGCTCGTGGCGCGGCTCTGGGACGACGCGGATCTGCGCTTCGTGAACCTCGAGAGCGTGTTGAGCGACCAGCACGGCGAGACGGTGCACCCCGCGAGCCGGCTCGTGTTCACCGGTCCGCCGAACGGCGCCGAGGCGCTCGCGCGGGCGCGCATCGAGCTCGTGTCGCTCGCCAACAACCACGCCTGGGACTACGGCGAGTCGGCGCTGTTCGAGACCTTCGACAACCTCGAGCGCGCCGGGGTCGGCTGGGTCGGGGCGGGGCGCGACCGCGCGCGCGCCTGGGAGCCCGTGATCGTCGAGCGGCGCGGCCTGCGCATCGCCTTCGTGGCGGTGACGGCCATCTGGAACCAGGCCCTGCCGGCCCACCCCGGCAAGGAGCGCGTGGCCGACGCCGCGGAGCGCGACGCTCTGGTCGCCGCGATCACGCGCGCACGCGCCTCGGCCGACGTCGTCGCCGTCAGCTACCACGGCCTCGACGAGTACGTGGACACGCCCATCCCGGCCAAGCGCGCGGTGTTCCAGCTGGCCGTCGACGCCGGCGCCGACCTCGTGCTCGGCCACCACCCCCACGTCCCGCAGCGCGCGGCGCTGCTCGCGGGGCGCCCCGTGTTCTACAGCCTCGGCAACCTCCTCATGTCGATGAAGACGGGCGTGATGCTGACGGGGCTCGGCTTCGTCGCGCGCATCGAGCTGCGCCGCGGCGCCCCGCCGGCCCTGTCGGTGTGCCCCTACCGCATCCACTACCTGCAGCCGATCCCGCTCGCCGCCGACGAGCGGCGGGCGCAGACCGAGCCCTATGCCCGCGCCGAGCTCACGCGCCTCTTCTCCCAGGCGCGCCACTTCTCGGACGAGCGCGCGCTCACGCTCGGCGCCTTCGACGCGCGCGGCTGCGCGCCGCTCGTGCCCGAGCCCGAGCGCTGACGCCGGCACCGGCCCGCGCGCGCTCGGCTCGCACGCGCCCCCGGCAGCGTGGTAGGCATGCCTCGATGCAGGGTCCGGACCGTCCGACGGCGCTCGCGCTCCTCGTGCTCTCGGGCGCGCTCGCGTGCAACTCGGCGAGCGCGACGGGGCAGGCGACCGCCGCGACCGCCACGGCCGGTGCCGGCGCGCCCGCGCGCGCGAGCGGAGCGACCGCTCCCTCCGCGAGCGCGTCGGTCGCTCCGTCGCGCGGCGCGCCGCGCGAGACCACCTCCGAGGCGGCCGGCGTCCCGGGCGCGACCGCGGCGCCGTCCGCAACGACGAGCCCCGCCACCGTGACGAGCTCCGGCGACTGCCGCTGCGAGGGAGGCACGCTCCGCTGCGCGGGGCGAGACGCGCTCGTGTGCCACGACCTCGAGCGCTGCGACGCCGCCGGGGCGCGCTGCGCGCCCGCCTGCCCCGAGGGCGAGGTGTACGTGCCGGCGACCGGCCCCGAGGGCTTCGTGATGGGCGCCAACCTGCGCAACTTCGACGGCGTGCCGCACAAGGTCGTGCTCACGCGGCCGTTCTGCATGGACGCGGGCGAGGTGACGGCCGCCGCGTACACCGAGTGCATCGACGCCCACGAGTGCACACCCAACAACTGGTGGGGCTCGTTCGCCAATGGGCCCCGGCGCCCGCCCCCCGAGGGACAGCCCGTGCAGGGCGCCGCGCGCCCGACGCACCCCATCAACAACGTCGACTGGCACCAGGCCAAGCACTACTGCGAGCTGCGCGGCAAGACACTCCCGACCGAGGCGCAGTGGGAGTGGGCAGCGACCGGCGGCGACGGCCGCAAGTGGCCCTGGGGCGACGAGCCGCCGGACTGCGAGCGCGCGGACTACACCCAGGACGTCCTGCCGACGCCGTCGGGCGACGCCGGCTGCCACGGCGGCGGCACCTCTCCGGTCGGGGCCCACCCCGCGGGCGATCGCGTGTGGCCGACCGGCGCCCTGCACGACCTCGCGGGCAACGTGTGGGAGTGGTGCCTCGACAACTACGAGGCCTACTCGGGCAAGGACGAGGTCGATCCGCTCCACCTGCGCGCCGAGCACACCCAGCACATGATCCGCGGCGGCGGCTGGAACCGCAGCCACCTCGGCATCCGCGCACAGTACCGCGGCAACGCGCGCGTCGACTACCGCGTGCCCGGCCTCGGCTTCCGCTGCGTGCGCAACCCGAAGCCCGCGCCCTGACGACCGCGCCTCGCCGTGTCGCGCTCTGCATGCTCGCGGCCCTGCTCTCGCGACTGACGGCTGACGGCTGAAAACCGAGAGCTGCACCCCGCTCAGTTGCGCTTCGGCGGCAGGATGCCGAGCCTCTTCTCGACGACGAGCGCGCCCTGATCGTCCGTCACACGCGCCTCGACGATCCCGCTCGTGTCGCTGTCGCGCAGGGTGAAAAAGGCGTAGGTGCGCCAGTTCCAGCTCTCGCCGATGTCGAGCTCGACCTCCGTCCGCTTCTTGCCATTCACGCGGAACTCGACGTGCACGCAGCGCCCCTCGCCGGAGCGGTTGCGCAGCCGCATGTGCACCCAGACCCGCTTGCCGGGGTACGCCACGTGCAGCGTGTCGGTCGGCATGCGCTTGTCGACCTTCGACGTGAACGTGAACGCCAGCAACTGCAGCGGCTTGAGCGCGGCGTTCTTCGCGGCGCAGGCGCCCTCTGCGCCCTCCTCCTCGCCCGGCTCGGCCGCGCCGCTCGCGAGCGCCGTGCCGGCGCCAGGCGGCTCGTCGAGCTCGTCCGGCGACGGCGCGCTCGGGCGCGTGGAGGGGACGACGGGCAGGGGTGCCGGCGGCGGGCTCGGCGCCTTCGCGGCCGGCGACGCGCCCGGAGCCCGGGGCGCGCTCGCAGCGGCGCTCGCGCTCGGCGGCGCGCCGGGCTCGTCGCAACCGGTCACGGCGCCGACCACGACCCAGAGGGCGGCCACGAGCCGCGAGCGCGAACGGACGGATCGCATCGGCAAGTACAATGTCGGCGCGCGCCAGCTTGTTCCCGCCGCGGCCTCGGCGCGCGACCCGGGCCGCGGCCAGTCCGCAGCATAGCCGATGTGCGCGTGCCCGACGTGCTCCGGAGGGTGCCCGGCTGTAGCATGGGCGCATGCACGTCGGCCGCGCGGATCTCGAGCGCTCCCTCGCACAGCTGGCGCGCGAGGCGCCCGACGCCCGCGCCGGCATCTTCGGGCCGGACACGGTCGCATGGCGGGTCTTGCGCGAGAGCATCGTGTTCCTCGGCGGCGGGCGCGCGGCGCTGCTGCAGCTGGCGCACCCCTTCGTGGCCCACGCGGTCGACGAGCACTCGCACACGCGCACCGACCCCTTCGGCCGCTTTCAGCGGACCTTCGCGCACGTCTTTGCCATGGCGTTCGGCGAGCGCGCGCACGCCGAGCGCTCGGCGCGGCGCGTCCACGCCATCCACGAGAGGATCGCGGGCGAGCTGCCCGCGGCCGCGGCGCGCGGCTGCTGCGCGGGCCTCCGTCGCTACGACGCCAACGACGCCGAGGCGCTCTTCTGGGTGCACGCCACGCTCTTCGACTCGGCGCTCCGCGCCTACGAGCTCGTGCTCGGCCGACTCGAGCTCGCGGAGCGCGAGCGCTACTACGGCGAGTCGTGCCGCTTCGCGCGGCTCTTCGGCATCCCCGATGCCGTCATGCCCCCCGACTGGGCGGCCTTCGAGCGCTACCTCGACTGGATGATCCGGAACCTGGTCGTGACGCCCGAGGCGCAGGCGATCGCGGGCTTCCTCTTCTCGGACGCGGCGCTGCGCCCGCCCGGGCTCGCGCGCGTCGCGCGCCTCGTCACGGCAGGGCTCATGCCCGAGCCGCTGCGCGCCCCCTTCGGCCTCCCCTTCGGACCGGTCGAGCGCCGCGCCTTCGAGGCGACGCTGCGCACGCTCCGCGCGACCTATCGCCGGCTTCCCGGCGCGGTGCGCTTCCTGCCCGCCTACGCACGCGCGCTCCGCCGCCTCGCCGGTCGCCCCGAGCGCGACGGCCGCAGCGATCTCGTCGGCCGCGCGCGGCAGGGAGTGCTCGCCCGGGGGGTGGGGCGCGAGCTCGCGGCGGCCCTCGCCTGAGGGGCCCCGCGATCGGCGCCCCGGCTTCTGGGCCCGAGGTCCGAGGCCCGGAGTCACCGGCCCGCGCGAGCCGATTTCCCCTAGAGGAGCGCGAGCGCCGTGTCGAGCGCGCGCGCGAAGCCCGCCGGATCGTCGAGCATGAGCCAGTGCGAGACGCCGGGCAGCGTGAGGTGCCGCGCGCCCGGGAACAGGCGCGACGCCATCACCGGGAAGTCGACGCCCTCGGCCTCGATGGTGACGACGGGCCCGCGGTAGGCGGCGAGCCGGTCCCCCACCGCGAAGGCGAACATGCTGCGCCGCAGGGCGAGAAAGGCCGGCGGGTCGAGCCGGTCCACGGCCGCGAGGACGCGCGCGCGGGTCGCAGGCCGGGCCTTGTCGCCGAGCATGTCCTCGTAGGTGGGGTGGCGCGCGGCCGGGTCGCGCACGAAGGCCTCGTCCTCGCGCAGGCTCGCATCGAGATCCGCCCGCGCGAGCGCGTGGAAGTCCCCGACGGCGTCGACGTAGACGAGCCCCGCCACACGCTCGGAGTGCAGGCCCGCGTAGTGCGTGAGCACCACGCCCGAAAGGCTGTGACCGACGAGCACGAAGCGCTCGAGGTCGAGCGCGGTCGCGACCGCGTCGAGATCCGCGGCGAGCGCGGCGATGTCGTACGCCCCGCCCGCGGCACGCGCGGAGGCTCCGTGACCGCGCTGGTCGTAGGCGACCGCGCGGTGGGTCGCGCGCACGTGGGCGAGCGCCTCCTGCCAGCACTCGAGGTCGCTGCCGAGCCCGTGCAGGAACACCACCGCAGGCTCGCCCGCGCCGCCGTCCGAGACGCGGAGCTCCCCCGCCCCGCCCGCCACCGAGAGGACGCGCTCCGCCGGGCTCGCGGCCGGCTGCCCGCTCGCGCCGCAGGCGAGCGTCGTGCCGACGAGCAGAGGTGCCCAGAGCCGAGTCGTGCTCATCGCGTGTGCCTCGCCGACGCGTAGCACGGCGGCGGCGGCGCATGCGATGGCGGCGCGCTCGGCCTCAGCAGCGCGGCTCCTCGCCCTCGTCCTCGGGCTCTCCGTCCTGGCGCGCCGACCGGCGCGGATGGGGCACGCCTCAGGTCGACACGCCGAAGCGCGGCAGCACCCACTGCTGCAGGACGATCCACGCGACGACGAAGACGACGAACCCTACCGTACCCATGGCACCGGGTGAGAGCCACGCCGCGGCCAAAGGGTTCCGACCGGCGTGCACGCGCTGCCGCCCGACCGGCGCGGACCGCCACAGGAGCGAAGTTCCGGCACCTGTATTAGCCTGGGGTCATGGTCCGGTGGTCTCGCGTGCCGCGTGCGGAGCTCGTGCTCGCCGTGGTCGGCTTCGCCGGCTGCACGGCCGTTCTCGGCATCGACGACATCGAGTTCGGCCTGCCGGCCGGCACCGGGGGGTACGGCGCGGGTCCCGCGGGCGGCAGCGGCGGTGCCGGGGGCGCGGGCGCGACGGCCGGGAACGGCGGCACGGGCGGCGCGACCAGCTGCGTGCCCGACGCGGTCGAGTCCTGCTACGACGGCCCGGCCGCGACGCTCGACGTCGGCGCCTGCCACGCGGGCTCGCACACCTGCAACGCCGCGGGCACCGGCTTCGGACCCTGCCTCGGGCAGGTCGTCCCCGCCGTCGAGGACTGCGCGCTCCCGACCGACGACGACTGCGACGGCCTCGTCGCGTGCAGCGGCGCGACGCTCGCGGCCCACGCGTACGGCGGCAATGGCACCGAGCTCGGGCAGGCCATCGCGCTCGATCCGGACGGCAACGTGCTGCTCGCCGGCGACTTCTCGGGCGCGGTCGACTTCGGCGGCAACCCGCTCACGAGCGACGGCTACGACATCTACGTGGCGAAGCTCGACGCGGCGCTGGCCCACCTGTGGTCGGCGCGCTTCGGCGCGGCGGGCGCGCAGTACGCGGTGGCGATCGGCGCCGACGCGACCGGGGCCTTCACCTTCACCGAGAGCATCCAGGGCAACGTCGACTTCGGCGGCGGCGTCCTCTCCGCGCCGGCCGAGTCGCCCTACCTCGCGCAGCTCGCCCCCGACGGTGCGCACCGCTTCAGTCGCGTCTTTCCGGCGAACAGCGCCTCCTCGGCGCAGGCCCTCGCGATCGCCCCGAACGGCGACGTCCTCATCGGTGGCCGCTTCGCCGGGACGGTCGACTTCGGCGGTGGCAACCTCACCGCCACCAGCAACGCCGGCGATCTGTTCGTCGCGCGCTTCGACGCGTCCGGCACGCATCTGGCGAGCCGCGCCCTGCCCCTGTCGGCCTTCGGCGCGCGAGGGCTCACGGGCGTCGCCCTCGACTCGGCGGGCAACCTCGTCGCCTGCGGCTACTACACCGGCACCCTCACGCTCGGCGGCGCGTGCGGCGCGCTGTCGGGCACCTCCGACGCCTTCGTGGTCAAGCTCGATCCGGCGGGCCAGTGCCTCTGGGCGGTGGACTTCGGCGACGGCAACGTCCAGTCGGCGTGGAGCCTGGCCGTCGACCCCGCGGACCAGATCGTCGTGGTGGGCCGCTTCCAGGGCTCGCTCACGCCCGCGCCCCTGTCGGGTCCCACCGGCGACCTCAACGCCTTCGTGATGAAGCTCGCCTCCGACGGCGCAGTCCTGTGGGCGCGGGGCGCCGGCGGCAACGGCACGGACCACGCGCAGGAGGTGGCGCTCGACGCGGCGGGCAACGCCGTCGTCATCGGCACCTTCGCGCAGTCGCTCCAGTGGACGCCCGCGCCACCGCTCACGACGGCCGGGGGCGACGATCTCTTCGTCGCGAAGCTCGACCCCGCGGGCAACGCGGTCTGGAGCCGCGGCTTCGGCGGCACGGGCAACGACGGCGAGGTCGCGAGCGAGGACGTGGCCGTGGACCCGCTCGGCCGCATCTACTTCACCGCCGCCTTCGCGGGCACGGTGGACTTCGGCCTCGGCCCGCTCCAGGCGGTCGCCGGGAGCGACATCGTCGTCGGGGTGCTCGCGCCGTAGCGCCCCGAGCGCGCGCGGGTCATTCGATGACGGAGTCCGTGACCACGATCGGCGTGTCGTCGTGGTTCGAGATCTGCGGGTACGTCGGGTACCACGAGCCACCCGTGTTGTTCGTGATGACCGAGCGGTCGATGCGGATGTCGCCCGTGTGGTCGTTGCTCACGAAGAAGATGGCGCTGCCGTGGGTCGTGACGTCGTTGTACTCGATGCGCGTGCCGCACAAGGACAGCGTCATGGTGTTGCCGTCGTTGTAGATGGCGCCGCCGCTGCCGCCGCCGGGGGTGCCCGACTGCGCGGGGTTGCCACCGACGCCGATCGCATGGTTGTACGAGAACAGGCTGTTCACGACGGTCCACGACACGCCGATGCTGCTCAGGCCGCCCCCGTTCGAGCAGGTGTTGCCGTAGCCGTCGGCACCGCCGAAGGTCGTGTTGACGACGTACACGGGCGCGCCCTGGTACTGGCTGAAGACCCGCACGCTCGCGCCGCCCACGTCGGGCCCGTTGTCGGCGCAGACGCCGGCGAAGAAGCGTGTGTTGACGAGCTTGAAGCGACCGCCGCGCACCCAGATGGCGCCGCCGCCGTCGTACTCGCTCTCGCTCTTCGAGTTGGCGTCGACGAAGGTGATGTTCTGGACCGTGAGGCGCGGGTGATCCTGGTCCTGGCAGTGGTCGGTGGTCCACACCTGGTCCGGGTCGCAGGTGTTCATGTAGAGGATGCGGTGGTTGCCCGAGCCGCTCAAGGTCACGAGCCCGCCGCCGTCGATCACGATGTCGGGGCCGGTGTCGTTGAAGATCTTCGCCGTCGCCTCGAGCATGATCGTCGTCGGATCGGGCCCGCAGTCGAAGGTGACGACGCCGCCGGCTGCCACGGCCGCAATCACGGCCGCCGAGGTGCAGCTCGCCGGCGTGCCCGTGCCGACCACCGTTCGCGGCGTCGACACGTCGGCGAGCCCGGCCTCGGCGGGCACGTCGCAGGTCGCCTCGGCGTTCTGGTTGCCGGCGGGCGGACCGTCGGTCGGGTTCGTGAGCGGGTTCGGCACCTCCACCGAGCCCCCGGCCCCCTTGCCACCCGCGTCGCTCGGCGAGCCCGAACAGCCGACCGTGCCGCCGAGCGCGAGCGCGCCGAGCGCGAGCGCGAGCGGGCGGGCGGACAGGACGAGCGACCCCTGCGTGTGCGTCGACCCCTTCATCGTGGGATCGAAGTTACGCCGGTCCGTGGGCCCCCGCCAGACCGGCGAGCGTGCGCGTGATATGAACTGGGGCGATGCACCTCGCTCCCGGCACCCTCGTGACGCCGCGCCTGCGCCTGGTCCGCGAGCTCGGTCGTGGGGGCATGGGTGCCGTGTGGGTGGCCGAGAACCTCGCGCTCGAGACCGAGGTCGCCGTCAAGTTCATCCTCTCCGCGCTCGGTGGCGAGACGGCCGCGCTCGACCGCTTCCAGCGCGAGGCCCGGCTCGCCGCCCAGATCAAGAGCCCTCACCTGACGCAGGTCTTCGACCACGGGGTCACCGACGACGGCACGCCCTACATCGTGATGGAGCTGCTCGCGGGCCGGAGCCTCGCCGACCGGCTCGCCGGCGGCGCCACGCTCTCGGTGGCCGAGACCGTGCAGGTCGTCGAGCAGCTCGCGCGCGCGCTCGGCGCGGCGCACCGGGGCGGCGTCGTGCACCGCGACATCAAGCCCGAGAACGTGTTCCTCCTCGATCTACCGGACGCGCGCGACGGCGAGCTCCACGTGAAGCTGCTCGACTTCGGTGTGGCGCGCTCGTTCGCCGAGGCTGGCTCGAGCCACCTCACCGAGGGCCCCATCGGCACACCGGCCTACATGAGCCCGGAGCAGCTACACGACAGCGCCAGCGTGGGCGCCGCGTCGGACCTCTGGTCGCTCGCCGTGCTCGCGTACCGAGCGCTCGTGGGACACCCACCGTTCGCGGGTCCGAGCGCGGTCGCACTCTGGAAGGCCATCGCGGCGCGGAGCTACGCGCCGCCGAGCGCCGAGGTGGCGGGCCTGCCACCCGAGCTCGACGCCTGGTTCCAGCGGGCCTTCGCCCTCGAGCCGGGAGACCGCTTTCCGGCCGCGCGCGCGCTCGCCGACGAGCTCGGGCGCTGCTTTCCGGAGCAGGTGCTCGCCTCGGCCGTGCGGGCGACCTCGTCCGGCACGCGCGAGCCAGCCGCGAGCACCGGCGACGGCGCCGCGAACGCCGAGCTCGGCACGGCGCAGTTCGTCGCGAGCGCCGCGCTCGGCATCGACCTCGAGCGCGTCGCCCCCGGCGAGCCGGGGCACCCGGCCGCCACCGGGGCGCGGAGCACCGACACCCAGCCGTCGGCGGGCGTCGGGTCCGCGACGCCCGGGCCTGCCGCCACCCCGGGCACGACCGGCTCGGGCGCGTCGCTCGGAGGCGCGGCTGCCACGCTTGCCTCCGGGTCGCGGCCGCCGGCGCGGTCCGGCGCACGCTGGTCCTTCGCGGTGCTCGGCGCCGTCGCCCTCGGCGGAGCGGCCACGTGGCTCGCTACCCGGGACCACGGCGCCGTCGCGTCCACGGCCTCCGCGACCGCGGCCACGGCCGACGACCCCGGCAGCGCCCCCGCCACCACGGCCGCGCCGTCCGGCAGCGCGCCGACGGCGGCCCAGCCCCTGCGCCAGCCGACGCTCGGCCTGCGCACCCTCGAGGACTTCCGCGACCCTACGGGCTCCACCGTGTCGCTCCTCCGCTCGGCCTCGCTGTGGAGCGCCGCGGCCCGCGATCTCGCCGAGGCGGCGGCGCAACCGGGCGCGCCCGTGCGCTGGCGTGCGGGACAGCACTTCGCCGAGGCCGAGCAGGCCCTCACCCTGGGCAAGACGGCCGACGCGGTGGCGGCGTTCCGCAAGGCCGTCGAGACCGACGGCGGCTGGGCGGTCGCCCACGCCGGCCTCGCCTCGGGGCTCGCCCAGCAGGGCGACCTCGCCGGCGCGCTCGCCGCGGCCGAGCGCGCCCAGCAGCTCGATCCCAGCTGGTGGGGCGCCGTGACCGCCGCAGCCACCGCGTACAGCGCGGCCGGGCGCGCGGACGAGGCCATCCAGGAGTTCCGGCGCGCGCTCGCGCTCGCGCCGAAGAACCCGGTGCTCCTGGCGGAGGTGGCCCTCGCCTACCACGCCGCGGGCAACGACACGGCGGCCGATCGCTTCGCCGACGACGCGCTCGCCCTCGATCCCGAGCTCGTCCCGGTGCGCCTCCTGCGCGCCGAGCGCGCCCTCGAGCGCGGGGACGGGAAGGTCGCGCTCGAGGAGGCGTCGCGCGGCACCGCCGTCGCGCCGAAGAGCCTGTCCGCGCGGCTCGCCGAGGCCGACGCGCTCGCGCTCCTCGGCCGGCGCGCCGAGGCCCTCGCGGCCTACGCCCACGTGCTCGAGCTCGCCCGGGAGGGCGGCGTCGTCGGCGCGCCGAAGGGCCGCATCGAGGCCGTCGAGGCCGCGCTCGCGCGTCACGAGCTGCCGCCACCGCGCGCCCGCCCCGGCGACCCGACGGCGGGCCGCGCAGCACCTGCGCCCAAGCCAGCGCACGCGCCGGATCGCAGCCGGCCCGCGCCGAAGGCCGACCCGTTCGACCTCTGATCATGTGGCGAGCGCGTGGTAGCGTCGTCGGCATGCGGTGGGCGTGCATCCTGCTCCTGCCCGGCCTGCTCGCCGCCTGTCGGCCACGCCCGAAGCCCACCACGCCCGAGCCGAGCCCGAAGCCGAGCGCGAGCACGGCCGTGCCGTCCGCGACGGGCCCCGAGCAGGTCGCGCGCGCGATCGTCGCGGAGCTCGCGCGCGGCGAGCCGGCCCGCGTCTTCGCCCGCTGCAACGCGGCCGTGCAGCAGGCCCTGCCGCTCGAGACCCTGGCCGCGCTGTGGCCGGGCTTCGTGGCCGAGCTCGGCGCGTTCGGGGGCATCGGGGCGGTCGCGTCCGAGCGCGACGCCTCCGGGAGCGACGTCGTGACGGCGCGGCTCCACTTCGAGCGGAGCCCGCTCGAGCTGCGGCTGCGACTCGACCCGGCGGGCACCGTGCAGGCGCTCGCCGTGCGGCCGGTCGCGTCTCCCTACGAGCCTCCCTCCTACGTCGATCCTGCGCGCTTCGACGAGCGCGAGCTCGTGATCGACTCGGACCTCTCCCAGTGCGGTGGGGCCTGCCGCACGCTGCCCGCGACGCTCACCCTGCCGAAGGGCCCGGGTCCGGTGCCCGGCGTGGTGCTGGTGCACGGCTCGGGACCGCAGGACCGCGACTCGACCCTGGGCCCGAACCGCCCGTTCAAGGATCTCGCCTGGGGTCTCGCGAGCCGCGGCATCGCGGTCCTGCGCTACGTGAAGCGCACGAAGGAGCACGGCGCGAAGCTCTCGCCGGACGAGGTCCTGCGGCTCACCTTGCAGCAGGAGACCGTGGCCGACGCGGTCGCCGCCGCCCGGACGCTGCGCGCGACCGCCGGGGTGGATCCGACGCGCGTCTTCGTGCTCGGCCACTCGCTCGGCGGCTTCGCGCTGCCGCGCATCGCGCGCCAGGATCCGGCCAGCGCCGGCTTCGTGTCGCTCGCCGGCTCGACCCGCCCGTTCGAGGACCTCGTCCGCGATCAGCTCCACTACCTGTGCGAGCTCGACGGCAAGGTCTCCGACGCCGAGCAGGCGACGCTCGCCGCGCTCGACGCCGCGGTCCTGCGCGTGAAGCAGCTCACACCTGCCACCGAGGTCGCGCCCGAGCTCCTGCCGCTCTCGATCGCGGCCCCGTACTGGCTCGACCTCGCCGCCGCGCCGCCGGACGAGCTGCTCCGGGGCGAGCGCCGGCCGTTCCTCGTGCTGCACGGAGGCCGCGACTACCAGGTGACCGCCCCGGACTTCGAGGGCTGGAGGCGCGCGCTCGCCGCCGACCCGGCCGCCCGCTTCAAGCTCTACCCGGAGCTCAACCACATCTTCGTCGCGGGCACCGGGCCGGGGAGCCCCGTCGAGTACGAGCGCCCGGGGCACGTGGCCGAGGTGGTCGTGAGCGACATCGCGGCGTTCGTGCTCGGCGGCGGCTGACGCGCCGCGCCCGCCCCGCTCAGGGCCCCGCCGCCGCCTCGATCTCGTGGAGCACGCGCTCGCGGATGAGCGCGACCGGCGGCTGGCCGTGCGAGAGCAGGGCGTCGTGGAAGCGCCTGAGGTCGAAGCGCGCGCCGAGCCGCTGCTGCGCCTCGGCTCGCAGCTCGAGGATGGCGAGCTTGCCCACCGTGTACGCGAAGTAGCCCGGGTCGAAGGTGCCGCGGACGGCCTGCTCGCGCGCCGAGGCCTTGTCCTGGAAGCAGTCGTCCATGAAGCGCTTCTCGGCCGCTGCGAGCGACATGCCCTTGGCGTGCAGGCCGATCGACACGACGAAGCGACAGTTGCGCAGGAGCGCGTCCGAGAGCTGCCCGAGGCGGCTCTCGGGGTCCTCGGCCCCGAACCCCTGCTCGATCATGAGCTGCTCGGTGTAGTGCGCCCAGCCCTCGACGAAGGAGTAGCTCCCCATCATCTTCTGGATCTTCGTCGGCGCGTTGCGCACGAACAGCCCCTGGAGGAAGTGCCCGGGCCACACCTCGTGGACGCTCGTGGACAGCAGCACGCCGCGCGGGAAGATGTACTCCTCCTGCTCCTTCGCCGGCCAGCTCGGGTCCGGCAGCGAGATGTAGTAGTAGCTCTGCTTGGCCGAATCGAAGGGGCCCGGCATGTTGAGGAAGGCCGAGTTCCAGCGCATGAAGGGCGGGCTCTCGCGCACCACCGCGCGGTCCTCGCTCGGCAGGGACACGAGGCCCTTGTCGACCACGAACTGGCGCGAGCGGTCCATGAGCGCGCGCGCCTCCTCGAGCAGCTCGCTCGCCTTCGGCCGGGTCGGCTTGACGGTCTTGCGCAGCTCCTCGTAGGCGGCCTTGTTGCGCGCGAGATCTTCCTCGGCGCGGCGCTCGAAGTCGGCGAGCTCGACGGGCTCACCCTCCTGCGCCGCCACGAAGGCGAGGTAGCGCTCGCGCCCGAGCACGTAGCTGTCGTCACCCTTGGGGAGCCAGTCCTTCTTGAGCCGGGCGGCGATGTCCTCGGCCGCCTTCGCGAGCGCCTCGTTGGCGGCGGCGAAGTCCTGCTTGAAGGCGGCGTCGCCGAGGTTGCCGACCGCCTTCTTCACGTCGCCCCGCAGGTACTCGGCGTAGCCTGCGAAGACCTTGATGGCGGTCTCGATGCCGGGCCTGCTCAGCGTGGCCTCGAGGTTCGCGAGCACGCTCGGCGCCTGGACGAGCGCCGCCTGCTCGTGGGCGAGCAGCGCGCGCGCCCGCACCTCGAGCGGCGCGTAGTCGTAGTTGAGGTAGCTGCTCACGTCGAAGATGGGCTCGTAGAACTGCGGGCGCCGCGTCGGAAAGCCGAGCTCCTCGAGCTGGAAGCGCGACAGGCGCACGTAGGCGCGCATGATCGCGAGATCGAGCGCGTCGTCCGGCCCGAGCTCCTCGGCACGAAAGGCGGCGAGGGCGTCGTGCGCCGCCTTGGCCTGCGAGCGCATGCGCGCGATGCCGGCGCTGCCGTAGTCGGCGACGCGCCCGTCGTGCTCGTGGAGGCCGATCTCGCGCCCCCACTGCGGTGCGAGGTCGAGCCACTCGCCCACGAGCCGGTCGCGCACGGCCGCGAAGCGCGCCGCCGCGTCGCTCGAGGCCGCCGCGCCGCTGGCGCTCGAGGTCGCCCCCGACGCGCTCGGAGTGCTCGAGGCTCGCGCCGTGGCCGAGACCGATGCCGATGCCGATGCGCTCGCCGTCGCATGCTCGGCCCCGAGACCGCGCGGCTTCGGCGGCCGGGGCTCCTCGCACGCGCCGACGACGAGCCCGAGCGCCGCGACGACCGAAAGCGCGCCCACCCTGTGCGTCTTGACCTGCGGGCGCATCACTCGGCCTCCAGCGCGCGCGTCACGATGACGTCGCAATGTCGCAGCGTGTGCTCGAGGTCGAAGGCGCGCCCGAGCTCCTCGGGCGGCACGAGCGCCACGAGCTCGGGGTCGGCGGCGAGCAGCGCCTGGAAGCTCCCCTCGCCGGCGAGCGCCTTCATGGCGGCGCGCTGCACGACGACATAGGCCTGCTGCCGCGGCTGGCCGGCGCGTACCAGGGCGAGCAGAACGCCCTCGCTGTGCACGAGCCCGCCGCTCGCCGCGACGTGCGCGGCCATGCGCTCGGGGTACACGACCAGGCCCGCGACGAGCTTCTCGGCGCGCTCCAGCATGTAGCCGAGCGTCGTCGTGGCGTCGGGCGCGATCATGCGCTCGACCGAGGAGTGCGAGATGTCGCGCTCGTGCCACAGCGCCACGTCCTCGAGCGCCGGCACGACCGCGGCGCGCACCACGCGCCCGAGGCCACACAGGTTCTCCGACGCGATGGGGTTGCGCTTGTGGGGCATGGCGCTCGAGCCCTTCTGGCCGGGGGTGAAGCTCTCTTCCGCCTCGCCAACCTCGCTCCGCTGCAGGTGCCGCACGTTCTGCGCCAGGCGCTCGATGCCGGCGGCGACGAGCGCGAGCGCCGCGAAGAAGGCAGCGTGGCGGTCGCGCGGCACGACCTGCGTCGCCACGGTCTCGGGGCGGAGACCGAGCGCCGCGAGCGCCCGCTCCTCTGCGGCCGGCGGGAAGTGCGCGTAGGTGCCGACGGCGCCGGAGAGCTTGCCGACGGCGATCTCCTCCTTGGCCGCGCGCAGGCGCCGGCGACCGCGCTTCATCTCGCACAGGTGCCCGGCGAGCATGGCACCGAAGGTGGTGGGCTCGGCGTGCATGCCGTGGCTGCGCCCGATGAGCGGCGTGTGGCGATGCACCTCGACCACGCGCGCGAGCGCCGCCACGAGCGCGTCGAGCCGCCCCTCGAGCAGCGCCGCGGCGCGCGTCAGCAGCATGGCGAAGCTCGTGTCGAGGACGTCGCTCGACGTCAGGCCGAAGTGCAGCCAGCGCGCGTCGGCCCCGGCGCGCTCCTCGACGTGCGTCAGGAACGCGATGACGTCGTGCTTGACCGTGCGCTCGAGCTCGTCGATGCGCTCGGCCGACAGCCGGAGCTCGCGGTCGCGGATGCGCGCGGCGGTGCCGCGGGGCACGATGCCCTCGTGCTCGAGCGCGTCCGTGGCAGCGAGCTCCACCTCGAGCCAGGTGGCGTACTTGAAGTCGGCCGACCAGAGCGCGGCGAACTCGGCGGGCGTGTAGCGCGGGATCATCGGTCGCGGAGCTTCCGGGTGCGCACGGAACGCGTCAAGCGGGGCTTGCCCCACGGCTGCGTCACGGCGGCCCGGCCGCGAGCCCGCCCTGCCGGTCGTCGGCGTAGCCCCACGCGACGCCGGTCTCGGCATCGACGAGGATCTCGTCGGCGGCGCCCTGCAGGGGCTGCTTGACGACCTTGTGGCCGAGCTTCGCGAGCTCGGCGAGCACCGCCGCGGCGGGTGCGCGCGCCGCCTCGACCCGCAGCTCGTCGGGCCGCCACTGGTGGTGCAGGCGCGGCGCGTCGACGGCCTCGTCGATGGTCATGCCGTAGTCGATCAGGTTCCGCAATACCTGCGCCACCGTGTTGGGGATGGTGTCGCCGCCGGGCGAGCCGATGAGCGCCACGGTCTTGTCGCCCGCGACCACGATGGCCGGCGCCATCGAGCTCGCCATGCGCTTGCCCGGCGCGATGACGTTGACCCCGCTCGGACTGAAGGCCCCGATGGCGTTCGACGGGAAGACGCCCGTCCCCGGGACGACGACCTGCGCGCCGAAGGCCGCCGCCAGGGTGGTCGTGCAGCTCACGGCGTTGCCGGCGCGGTCGACGACCGAGAAGTGCGTCGTGTCCGGCGACTCCTCGGCGTTCTCGCCGCCAGGCTCGATGGGCACGACGTCCTTCGAGGGCGTGGCGCGCTCGCGACTCGGGCCGGGCGTGCGCGCCGCGTGGTACGCGGGATCGAGCAGGCGCGCGAGCAACGGGTCGACGAGCGCGCGATCGACGAAGGCCGGGTCGCCGGACACGGCGCGCCGGTCGGCGTAGGCGCGACGGGCGGACTCGGCGAAGAGGTGCAGAGACAGGGCCGAGCCGGCGGGTGCCTCCCCGGCGCGGGACTGCTCGAGCTCGAGCATGATCGACGCGAGCGCGACGCCGCCCATGGAGGGCGGCGGCATCGTCAAGATCTCGAAGCCCCGGTAGCGGAAGCGCAGCGGCTCGCGCACGACCGCCCGGTAGGCGGCGAGATCCTCCTTGCGCACGAGGCCCCCGCTCTTCTTCATCGCCGCCTCGATCTCGTCGGCGGTCTCGCCGCGGTAGAAGCCGTCGTCGCCGTGCGCCGCGACGAGCTCGAGCGTGTGCGCGAGACTCTTCTGCACGAGCTTGCTGCCGACCGTGAGGGGCTTGTTTCCCTTGCCGAAGATGGCGCGCGCCGTCGGGTCCTTCGCGAGGGCCTGCCAGTACCAGCCGAGCACCTCGGCCTGCCGGTAGCCGAGCTTGTGACCGCGCGCGAGCTCGACCGCCGGCGCCACGAGCTCGGCCAGAGGCAGCGTCCCGAAGCGCTCGCGCGCCAGGTTGAGCCCCGCCACGACCGCCGGGACCGGCGCCGAGAGGTAGCCGTGCCAGCCCTTCTTCTTCAGCGCCTCGAGCGTGTCGCGCGTCGCGAGGACGGGCGCGGTCTCGCGGTAGTCGACGGCGAAGCTCTCCCCCGAGGCGAGCCGCACGAGCATGAAGCCCCCGCCGCCGAGCGGTCCGGCCTGCGGGTTCGTGACCGCGAGGGCGTAGCCGACCGCTACCGCCGCATCGACCGCGTTGCCGCCCCGCTCGAGGACGGCCACGCCGGCGCGGGTCGCGTTCTCTTCGACCGAGCTCACCATGCCGCGCTCGCCGCGGACCGCGCGCTTGCCCCCCGCCGCGAGGCGAATGGTCGGCACGGGCGGCGCGCTCGCTGCCGAGCCGGTCGGTGCCGCGCTCGGTGCGCCGCTCGGCGGGGCGCTCTTCGCAGTGGCCGGCGCGGGTGCGCTCGAGGCAGCGAGCGCCAGGCTCGGCGGCACGGGCTCGGCGCTCGTCTGGCAGGCGCAGACGAGCGCGAGCGCGACCGGGCCGAGCGCGCGTCGGACGAGACCCTTCATCGGCCGGTCTTGTAGCAGGTCACGGGCCGCATGGAAGGCGACGAGCGCGGTGGCGCTCGCCCCCGCGCTCGTCGAAGAGCCCCGGTGAGCCGATCTCAGCCGCGGCGGCGGCGTGCTCCGAGGCCGAGCCCCACGGCGGCGATGCCCGCCGCGAGCCAGCCGACGCCCTCGGGGCCGGAGCCCGGGCTCACGGCGCAGGAGGCGACGCCCGAGGCCGAGCACTTGCCGTCCTTGCAGGAGGCGCTGCCGCTCGCGTCGATGTTGATGGTGAACATCGCCTCGAGCGAGGCGATGCAGTCCTCGAAGCTACCGACGACATCGACGTACTGGCCGTCGCAGAAGAGCGCGCCTTCCGGCGCGGTACAGTCGCCCTCGCAGCCGCCGGTGAGCTCTGCCATGCAGTTGCCCTGGCAGTTCACCTCGCAGTCCATGTTCGCCTCGGCCGTGCACTCGCCCTCGCAGGACGCCTCGCACTTCGCCGCGCAGTCGGCCGACCCCGGCGTCCCGGTGCAGGACGCGTGGCAGTCGCCCTCGCAGGTGCCCTGACAGGCGGCCTGGCACTCGGCCTGGTTGGCCGCGGCCGAGCACTGGGCGCCGCAGTTGCCGCTGCAGCTCGCGGTGCACGAGCCCTCGCAGTCGAAGCTCGGCGGGTTCACGTTGCAGTCCGCCTCGCAGCCGCCCTGGCAGGTCGTCGTGCAGCTGGCGTTGACGTTGACGTTGCAGCCACCGCTGCAGTCGGCGTAGCACTCGGCCTTGAAGCTGACGGGCTCGCACAGGAGCGTGCAGCCGCCGCTCACTTCGACGTGACACTCGGCGAACGCCGAGAAGTCGAGGTTACCGCACGCTCCGGGGTTGTCGGCGTTCGCGCCGCCATCTTGGTTGCAGCCGACGGCTGCCAGGCCGAACGCGAGGGGAGTAACCAGAAGGAACGAAACGATCGCACGTCGCATGGGCAAGCCTCCTCAGGAGCGTCTGGGATCGATTCCCGGAGCCATTCTAGATGGGGAGCGTCGTCCCCGAGCAAGCAAACGGTTGGCCTGTACTAGCGGTTTTACGCGGCACGGCGCGCTTTCTTCCTCGGGGGCCGGGACCGCCCCTTTCGGGGCCACCGACCGCTCGAGCCCTCCAGTTTGGGCCGTCCGGGGGGCCGGACGCAACCTCGCGTCCGGTTCGATGCGCTTTTCGCCGCACGTTCGACGACAAAGTGCGCACACGTCGGACCTCGCCCCACCCCGCCGTGCACGCCGCGCGCGAGCTCGGCTCAGCCGCGCTTGTCCATCGGCACGTAGTGCCGCTCGGTCTCGCCCGTGTAGATCTGCCGCGGGCGGACGATGCGCGTGCTCTTGTCGGCGTTCATCTCCTTCCACTGCGCGATCCAGCCCGGCAGCCGGCCGAGCGCGAACAGCACCGTGAACATGTCGGTCGGGATGCCCATCGCGCGGTAGATGATGCCGCTGTAGAAGTCGACGTTCGGGTAGAGCTTGCGCTCGACGAAGTAGCTGTCCTTCAGCGCGGCCTCCTCGAGGCGGCGCGCGATGTCGAGCAGCGGGTCCTTGACGCCCTTCTTCGACAGGAGCCTGTCGCACGCGCCCTTGATGAGCGTCGCGCGCGGATCGAAGTTCTTGTAGACGCGGTGACCGAAGCCCATGAGGCGGAAGGTCGAGCTCTTGTCCTTGGCGAGCTCGACGTACTTCTGCACGCTGTCGCCGCTCGCGCGGATCTTCTCGAGCATCTCGAGCACTTCCTGATTGGCGCCGCCGTGGAGCGGCCCCCAGAGCGCGCACACGCCCGCCGAGATCGACGCGAAGAGGTTCGTGTGCGCGCTACCCACGGTGCGCACGGTGCTGGTCGAGCAGTTCTGCTCGTGATCGGCGTGCAGGATGAGCAGGAGGTTGAGGATCTTCACCCACTCCTCGTCGATGTGGTACGGCTCGGCCGGCACCGAGAACATCATGTTGAGGATGTTCGCGCAGTAGCTCAGGTGGTTCTGCGGGTAGACGAAGGGCTGGCCGATCGACTTCTTGTACGCGTAGGCGCTGATCGTGCGGACCTTCGACAGGATGCGCGTCGCCGTGATGTCGAACATCTCGGTGTTCATCGCGTCGAGCGCGTCGGGGTAGTAGGCCGACAGCGAGCACACCATCGAGCTCAGGATCGCCATCGGGTGCGCCGTCGACGGATAGCCGTCGAAGAAGCGCTTCATGTCCTCGTGGATCATCGAGTGGCGCGTGAGGTTGTAGCGGTAGCTCTCGAGCTGGCTCTTCGTCGGCAGCTGACCGTTGATGAGCAGGTACGCCACCTCGACGAAGTTCGAGTGCGCGCCCAGCTCCTCGATGGGGATGCCGCGGTAGCGCAGGATGCCCTTCTCGCCGTCGAGGAAGGTGATGGCGCTCAGCGTCGAGGCGGTGTTGCCGAACGCCGGATCGAGCGCCACCAGACCGGTCTTGGCGCGCAGGCTCCCGATGTCGATCGCCTTCTCGTTCTCCGACCCAGTGACGACCGGGAGGTCGAGCGACTGCTCTTTGCCTTCGATGTTCAGGACCAGCTTGGCGGTATCCACGGGCCTCTACCTCCAGCGCATGCCCGCCGCAGGCTGGCGGGGCGAGCGTGTGTCATGCTGCCTCCCATGTCGGGGGCGCGCGCGGCGAGGTCCGAGCGGTCCGAGCCAGGGCGCAGCTCTGCGGAGCCGACCGAAACTACCACGGGGCTACGCGCTGCGCAGGCGATTTCACTCGGCCCCGGGCGCGATTTCTTGCCGTAAAATGCCGGCCATCGACGCGCGTCACGGAGATCGATCGGGCCAGCCCTGGCCCCGCCGGGCCGACCTGGCGACCCGCCGGGGTGCGCCCCGGTGACCCTGCTCGAGGCGCTCGCACACGCGGCCGTGGAGGGGCTCGCCGCCGGCCTGCCCGTCGGCGAGTCCGCCCACCGCACGCTCGCCGCGGTCTGGCTCGGCACGGACGCCAGCCTCGTGGCGCTGCGCGCGAGCGCCGCCCTCGGGGCGTGCCTGGTCCTCGCCCTCGTCGCCCTGCCGGGCCTGCGGAGCGCGGCGGCGATGGTGGTCGCGACCGCCGTCGGCACGCTGTTCCGCGCGGTCCTCGCGCCCTGGCCCGAGGTGCCGGCAGGTGCCGGCCTCGGTCTCGTCGTGACCGCGGTCGCGCTCCTGTCGACGACCGCGGCGCCGGCGCCGGCCCCGGGTGAGCCCAGGCTGGGCGGGGCCTTCGCAGCGGGGCTCGCGCACGGGATGGCGCCCCTGCTCGGCGCGTCGCCGGCCGGACTCGCGTTCATGGTGCTGTGCTGGGTCGGTGGCGGCGGCTGGCGCGGAGCCCGCATGGCGCTCGGCATGACCGCGGGCACGCTCGCGCTCGAGCTGCGCCGTGCGAGCCCGGCGTCCCTGGCGACGCTCGGTCCGACCGCGGCCCTCGTCGGCCTGGCGGTGGGCGGCGCGACCGCAGCGGCCGCCGCCCTCGCGTGGCGATGGCTCTGCCGGCGCAGGCGCAGCGCCTGGCTCGGGGTGTGGCTCCTGCCGCTCGGGCTCGCAGCCCTCGCCTACGACCGCGCGCTCCCGGAGAGAGCTGTCAGCTATCAGTTATCAGTTGTCAGTGGTCAGCCCTGCACGGCCCTTCGGGCCGATCCAGCGCCAGCGCCAGAGCGTCGCGGCTCATGCGACGCGGTGGCCCTGACGGACGAGACGCAGAAGGCAGGGACACCGGAGGCCGCAGAGGCGGGCGACGACCGAAAACTGAATACTGAAAACTGAAAACTCCCTCCCGGCCGCGCTATAGCGCACGCATGCGCGTCTATGCAGTCGTGATGGCCGGCGGGTCGGGCACGCGCTTCTGGCCCGCCTCGCGCAAGCTGCGCCCGAAGCAGTTCCTGCCGCTCGGCGGCGAGCTGCCGCTCCTGCGCGCGACCTGCGAGCGGCTCGTGCCGCTCACCGGCTGGGACGGCGTGCGCATCTCGACCGGCGAGCACCTCGTCGCGGGCACGCTCGCGCTCATGCCCGAGCTCGGCCGAGACCAGCTGTTCGTCGAGCCGTGTCCGCGCAACACGGCCCCGTGCCTCGCGTGGAGCGCCTGGGTCCTCGCGCGCCGCGAGCCGGAGGCGGTGATCGTGGCGGTGCCGAGCGACGCCCACGTCGGGGATGCCGCCGGCTACCTCGCCGCCGTGCGCACCGCGGTCGCGAGCGCCGCGACGGGCGCCGTGACCACCATCGGCATCACCCCGACCCGCCCCGAGACCGGCTACGGCTACGTGGAGCTCGGCGAGCCCACCAGGGTGGCGGGCGCCTACGCCGTGAGGCGCTTCGTCGAGAAGCCCGACGCCGCGACGGCGGCCGCCTTCCTCGCCGACGGCCGCTACGCGTGGAACGCCGGCATGTTCATCTACCGCGCGGCGGATCTGTGCCGCCTCGTGCGCACGCACCTGCCCGAGCTCGCCGCCGCGCTCGACCGCCTCGACGAGGCCGCACGGGCCGACGCCGCGGCCGGAGCCGGGGCGCGCGAGGCCGCGCTCTGCACCGAGCTCTTCCCCACCCTGCCCTCCGTCAGCATCGACAAGGGCGTCATGGAGAAGACCGAGGGGCTCGCCGTCGTGCCCGGTGCCTTCGGCTGGAGCGACGTCGGCAGCTGGCTCGCCGCGAGCGAGCTCCTGCCGCGCGACGCGACCGGCTCGAGCGTCCCGGCCGGCACCCTTGCCGCGCAGGCGCGCGACAACTGCGTCTTCGACCTTCGCCCGGCCGGCAGCCCGCCGCGCACGGTCGCGCTCGTCGGCGTCGAGGGCCTGATCGTGGTCGACACCGGGGACGCGCTGCTCGTCGTCGACAAGGCGCACGCCCAGGACGTCCGCGAGGTGGTCGCCGCGCTCGAGCGAAGCGGGCCGGCGGAGCTGCTCTAGCCCGGCGCGAGCCGCCGTCGGCGGGAGCGCACCGCGTGGAGCGCGATGCCGCTCGCGGTCGCGACGTTGAGCGAGTCGAACGTCGACACGATGTCGATGCGCGCGGCGTGGTCCGCCGCGGCGAGGACCGCGGCATCGAGGCCCGGCTCCTCGGAGCCGGCGCACACCACCACGCGCGCGCCGAGCTCCGGCAAGACGTCCTCGAGGTCGCGGGCCCCGGCGCGGGGCGTGAGCGCCACGGTCGCGAAGCCCAGGCGCCGGCAGAGCGCGACGAGCTCGAGCGCCCGTCCGGCCCGCGCGTAGGGCAGGGTCAGCACCCCGCCGGCCGAGACCCGGATCGCCTTGCGGTAGAGGGGGTCGCTCGCCACGTCGTCGAGCAGGACGGCGTCGACGCCGAAGGCGGCGGCGTTGCGGAACGCGCCGCCGATGTTGTCGTGGTTGTTGACGCCACACAGGGCGAGCACGGTGCGGGGTCCCGGCCCGAGCCCCGCGAGCAGGGCCCCCGCGTCGTGGGGCCTGCCGCGCTCGCCGATCGCGAGCACGCCGCGGTGCAGCGGGAAGCCCACGATCCCGCGCATGAGGTCGAGCGACGCGGTGTAGATCGGCGCCGTGACCGCTCGAAGGAGGCCCGCGAGGGCCGGCAGCCGGCTGTCGGTGACGAACACCGAGCGCAGGGCGAAGCGGTCCGCGGCGAGCATCGCGCCGAGCGCGAAGGCCCCCTCGACCACGAAGGCGTCGCGCCGCGCGGCGAGATCGCGGTCGCGCAGCTCGCGGTAGTCTGCGGTGCGTGGATCGTCGGCGCTCGTGATGCGCGTCGGCGGCGGGAGCGGCTGGGGGTCCATCGCGCGGAAGGGGCACGCCCGACCGGTCGTCCGGGGGCGCGCCCGGCCACCATGCCTCGGGTGGCGGGGCCTTTGAACGAAAACCGGGTGACGCGCCACACAAGGAGCCAGAGATGCCCTTGCCGCTGCCGACCCCGAGGAAGTGCCGATGAAAGCCCTCGCCCTCGTCCCGCTCGCGCTCGCCGGGGCGCTCGTCACCGCCGAGGTCGCCGCCGGCGGACCGCAGGCGCCTGCCCCCGCCGCCGTCACCGTCGGCGGCGCGCCGACGGCTCCGGCGACCCCGCCGCCTCCGCCGGTCGTGGACGCGGTCGGCCGGGCGCGGAGCGAGCTCGCGGTCATGACGCTCGGCAGCGACCACGTACAGGGCTGGCTCGGCGAAGCCCGCCGCACGGGCGATCCGAAGCGCGCCGCGTGCCTCCACGAGATGCTGTCGCAGACCCACG
>JADLAB010000364.1 GCA_020848455.1 Polyangiaceae bacterium | reverse complement strand
CGCGACGGCCAGGCCGACGCGCTCGTGTCCGCGGGCAACACCGGCGCCGTCATCCTCGCCGCCGCGCGGAGCTTCGCGCGCATCCCGGGCATCCGGCGCGTGGCCCTCGCCGCGGTCTACCCGACCGCGCTGCGGCACGGTCCGCGCCGCGACCCCTTCGCGCTCATGCTCGACGTGGGCGCGACCCTCGCCTGCACCGCCGAGGAGCTCGTGGGCTTCGCCGTCATGGGCAGCGCCTACTCGCGCGTCGTCTCGCAGATCGAGCGGCCGAGGGTCGCGCTCCTCTCGAACGGCACCGAGCCGCAGAAGGGCACGCCGGCGGTGGTCGCCGCCCACGCGGCCCTCGCGCGCCTGCCGTCGATCGAGTTCGTGGGCAACGTCGAGGGGGTGGACATCCCGCGTGGCACCGTGGACGTCGTCGTGTGCGAGGGCTTCGTCGGCAACATCGTCCTCAAGATGCTCGAGGGCGTCGCCGCCGTCGCGCTCGACCTCGCGCGCAAGGCCTACGAGCGGCGCCTCTTGTGGCGGCTCGGGCTCGGCATGCTGTCGCGTGGGCTGCGCCAGCTCCAGACGCTCACCGACTGGAAGCAGTACGGCGGCGCGCCCATCGTCGGTTTCGACCACGTGGTCATCAAGGCGCACGGCCGCTCGAACGCGCAGGCCATCCGGAACGCGCTCAAGGTCGCGGCGAAGGCGGTGGAGCGCGGCCTCGGGGAGCAGATCCGGTCCGCGCTCGAGGCACAGGGCAGTGACTCGGGGCCGAGCGAGGCGAACACCGGAGGCACGAGCCTCGGAGCGTGACACGGAGGAGCCTCTGAACCCTGTCTCCTCCGTGCAGCTCTCCGCGTCTCCGTGCCTCCGTGGTTCGCTCGGGGTTCAGCCGACCGGCGGGCGGATCTCGAGGCGCTGCCCCGCGCCGAGGTACACCATCAGATCGAGCGCGTACACGCTCGCGCCGGCCACGAGCCGCCCGGTCACGTGCCAGTAGTCGTCCACCCGCTCGACGTGCTCGACGACGACCTCTTGCAGGCTTGCAAGCGCGACGTCGAGGGGCGGGTGGATCTCGGGGCCCGAGCGGTGCTGCGAGGCCGTGCCGAGGCCGATCCCCTCGGCGATGTACTGCAGCGGCCGGACGCCGAGCGCGCGCTGGCCGGCGTAGTTGTCGGGCGCGAAGAAGGCGAGGGCGGCCGGGTAGTCGTGGCGCTCGAGCGCGCGCGCGAAGGCGCGCGCGAAGGCGCGCACCTCGGCGGTGCGCTCGCTCGCGGTCGCCTTGCTGCGCGTGGCCGCGGACGCGGCGTCGTGCGGCGTGGTGTCGGCGCTCGCAGCCGTCGTGCCCGGCGGCGGTGGTGCGACCGGCGCGTCGATCTGCACGCTCGGCCGGGACGACACGGGCGGCGTGGTCGCGGCACCTCGGGCGCACGCCGCGAGCAGTGCGAGGACGGCCACGGCGGAGGGCACGCCGCGGGGCCGGGGCGCCTGTCTTCGGCTCATGGCGCCTTGCCCCGCTGCTCCACGAAGGTGCCGTCCGGCGTGGCGTAGCCGAGCCACAGCGTGTCCTTCGCCCCGACGGCGAGGGTGACGTGCTGGAAGCGTGCGGAGTCGGCGATCTCGCAGAGCGCCTGGTGCTCGCCGGCGTCGTCGAGCCGACCGAGCTCGAGCAGCTGGCGATCGCCCGCCGGGGCCGTTTGGGGTCGCACGCGCAGCACCGCGACCGAGCCGCGCCCCTGCGTGGCCGCGACGGGTGCGCCGCGGAGCTCCGCCGGGTAGCGCGACCACACGACCGGCATGTCGTCCTTCGGCTCGTCGGCGATGCGCACGACGGCGAGGCCGAAGCCGCCGTCCTCGGTGGTCGTCGGGACGAGCACGAAGACCGGCCCGTGCGCCACCGTGCCGAGCGCGCCGGTCTGGCTGCCGTCCGCGCCGCCCGCGATGAGCACCACCGCGTCGACGCCTGGCTCGAGCGTGCCGCGGACCTCGAGCCGTCGCACGTGCACCGGCGTCAAGGCGACACGCGCGTCGATGTACATCGCGAACAGCTCCGTGCCGCGCGCCGCGAGCGCCACGTTCGTCGCGCCGCTGCCCTCCTCGGAGAGCTGCACGGGGGCGCCGTCGTCGAGCACCGCGAAGGCGTGCCGGACGAGCCCCTCGCTCGTGCGGCGTGGCGCCAGGAACGCGAGCACGGCGCGCTCTCCGACGGCGGCTGCCGCGATGGGCGAGCCGGGGATCGCGCTCGCCACCACGACGCCGCCCTCCTCGCCGAGCCGGCGTCGGCGGACGGCTCCCTCGGCATCCATGCAGTACACCCAGGCGCCTGCGACGGCGCACGGGTTGGGCGCCGCCGCCTCCGGGGCATCGCCGCCCGGCGGCGCGAGCAGCCCCGGGCCCGCCCCGCCCGAGGCCGTGGCGAGCGGCGCCGCCGCCGGGGTGCCGCGCAGGTTGAAGACCGTCGCCGGATCGCCGTGGTCGCGCGCGAAGGCGAACGTCGCGGGGCCGACGTGCGCCAGCCGCTGCGGACGCCGCAGCAGTCGGCACTCCTCCGGGACCTCGGTGAGCGGAGTGCCGCCGTCCCCGACGCTCGACGCGCTCCCCGACGCTGCGCTCGCGGCGGCGGAGCCGCTCGCTGGCGCGGACGGGCTGGCGCTCGCGACCGCGCTCACCGCCGCGCTCGCGACGAGACTCGCGCCGGTCGAGCGCGTCGGGCCGTGGGCGCTCGGCGCGGCGCGCGTCTCGGTCGTCGCGCCCGCGCTCGCGCGCTCGCGGCAGCCGCCGAGCGCGAGCGGAGCGAGCAGCGCGAGCGTGACCCTCCACGCCAGGGCGCGGCGCGGGCGTGGCGTGGCGGGGCGGGGCGGGTGCGGTGGCGACATCGCGAGCGTTCGCCGCATCGAGCCACGCCCGCGCGCCTCGCGCAAGTCGCCTCTCTCTTCCCCAATCCGGCGGCCGGGTTGCTGCGCTGCGCCGGCGGAGGTGCTTCACCCGCGTGGCAGCGGATCGGCGACTCCGACAAGCTTGCTCCTTCGCCCCGGATCGGGGCCCTCGCGACGCAAAGCTGCTCGGCGCCGACGGGAAACTTGTCACCGGGCCGCGAAGTGAAGCATGGCTCGGGCATGTCACGCGCCGCCTCGCCCGCCCTCTGCCGCGCGCGCCTCGGCGCCGCGCTCGCCACGTTCTTCGCGCTCGCGCTCGGCGCCGCGCCGGGCCGGGCCGAGCTGCCCGACTGGGCGAAGGAGAAGCCCGGGCCCGACACCCAGGTGCAGAAGGAGCCCGCGCTCCGGGGCGGCGTGAACCCCTGCAACACCCGCGATCCCGGGCTGGGCTCCTACGGGCCGTGGAGCCGCGCTCCCTCGATGGGCCAGATGATCGTGCCGCGCGACGCGCGCCGCGCGGTCGGCGCCGACCACGGTTTCGATCTCGTCATCCACTTCCACGGCCACGAGGCCGTGCGCAAGGAATGGGTGCAGGTGATGGACCGCGCGATCCTGGTCGGCATCGATCTCGGGATCGGCTCGACCGCCTACCGGCCGCCGTTCCAGTCGCCCGAGCGCTTCCGCGAGCTCGTCGCGAGCGTGGAGCGCGCGGTGGCGGAGGCGAGCGGCGACGCCGGAGCCCACGTGCGCCACCTCGGCCTGAGCGCGTGGAGCGCTGGCTACGGCGCCGTCGGCGAGCTCCTCGCGCGGTCCGAGGTGGCGCGCGCCGTCGACACGGTGGTGCTGCTCGACGGCCTGCACGCGGGCTACGTCGGCGACGCGGTCGACCCGGGGGAGCTCGCGCCCTTCCTGTCGTTCGCGCGGCGCGCCGCGGCGGGCGACAAGCTCATGTTCGTCAGCCACTCGTCGATCATCCCGCCCGGGTACGCCTCGACCACCGAGACCTCGAACTACCTCGTGGCGATGCTCGGCGGCCGCCCGCGGGCGGGCCGCGCCCGCGCGAGCGACCCGATGGGCCTCGAGCTCCTCGACCACTTCGACCGCGGCGGCTTCCACGTGCGCGGCTTCGCCGGCAACGCGAAGATGGATCACTGCGCCCACATCGGGCTCTTCCGCGACGTGCTCGCCGCGCACGTCAAGCCGCGCTGGGGCGAGCCCGCGGCCGCCAAGCCGAAGGGCAAGCCCGTCAAGGGCAAGCCCAAGAGCAAGGCCGGCAAGGGCGCGCCCGCTGCCCTGCTCGAGCGGCGCCGCACGTCGCGCGCCTGGAGCACCGAACAGGTCTAGCCCCGGCTCTTCGACGACGGGGGCTCGTCGTCGCGTGCGCCGGCCACACGCCCGCCGAGCGCCGCGAGCCGGCTCCGGAAGGTCGTGCGGGGCAGGCAGAGCAGCTCGGCCGCCTGGACCTGGTTGCCACCCGCGCGCGTGAGCGCCCACTCGAACAGCTGCTGCTCGCAGCGCGTCATGATCTCGGTGAAGGACACCGCGGCCTCGCCGAGCTGCAGCTCGACGAGCGGTGCGGTCGCCTTCGGCGCGAGCGTCGGCGGCAGGTGGCGCGGCTCGATCGGCGCGCCGCGGGCGAAGATCACGGCGTGCTCCACGGCGTGGACGAGCTCGCGCACGTTGCCGGGCCAGTCGTGCGCGAGCAACGTGGCGAGCGTCTCGGGCAGGAGCACGGGCGGCGGGGAGTAGCCGCGCGCGGCCCAGAAGCCGCTCGCGAAGTGCTCGGCGAGCGGCGCGATGTCGCCGCGCCGCGCGCGCAGCGGTGGCAGGGCGACCACCACCGTGTTGACCCGGTAGTAGAGGTCCTCGCGGAAACGTCCCGCGCGCACGAGCTCGGGCAGCGCCTTCTTCGTCGCGCACACGACGCGCACGTCGCTCCGGCGCGTCGTGTTGCTCCCGACGCGCTCGAAGGAGCGGTCCTGCAAGAAGCGCAGGAGGCTCACCTGCACCTCGAGCGGCAGGTCGTCGACGTCGTCGATGAGCACGGTGCCGCCGTTGGCGGCCTCGAGCCGACCCTTGCGCTGGCGCGCCGCCCCGGTGAACGCGCCGGCCTCGTGGCCGAACAGCTCGCTCTCGACGAGGTTGGGGTTGAGCCCGGCGCAGCCGACGATGACGAACGGTGCGCTCGCCCGCGAGCTCGCGTCGTGCAGGGCCTTGGCGAGCACGCCCTTGCCGGTGCCGGTCTCGCCCTCGATGAGCACGCTCGCGTCCGTGTCCACGGTGGCGAGCACCCGGTCGACGACCGCGGCCATGGCGCTCGAGCGGAAGACGAGCCCGCCGAACTGGCGCTGCCGCGCCGCGTCCTGGCGGAGCTTCCGGATCTCGGCGACGTCCGCCCGGCGCTCGAGCACGCGCCGGACACGGATGAGCAGCTCCTCGGTGTGGAGCGGCTTCGTGAGGTAGTCGGCCGCGCCCGCCTGCATCGCCGTGACCGCCGTGGCGACCGTGCCGTAGGCGGTCATGAGCACGACCGCCGTCTCGGGCCAGCCCTCGCGGATGCGCCGCAGGAACTCGAGCCCGTCCATCGACGGCATGCGCAGATCGCTGAGGACGAGGTCCACCTCCTTTTGCCCGAGGAGCTCGAGCGCCACGAAGGCGTTCTCCGCGCTCTCGACCTCGAAACCCTCGTCGGTGAGCTGCAGCTCGAGCGTCTGCCGGGTGAGCTTCTCGTCGTCCACGATGAGGATGCGGGTCGTCATGCGTCGGCCCTCCCGGCGCTCGCGAGCGGCGGCGTCGCGATCGGCAGTCGCACCCGGAACGTCGCGCCGCTGCCCGGGGTCGACGTCACCTCGATCTCGCCGCCGTGCGCCTCGACGATGCGCCGCGCGACCGACAGGCCGAGACCCGTGCCGCGCCCCACCTCCTTGGTGGTGAAGAAGGGCTCGAAGACGCGATCGAGGTGCTCGGGCGCGATGCCCGGACCGTCGTCGCTCGCGCTGAGCTCCACCGTGGCGGCGTCCGCGAGGCGCGTCGCCACGGTGATCGTTCCGCCCTTGCCGCAGGCGTCGATGGCGTTCATGAGCAGGTTCACGAGCACCTCGGTGATGCCGTGCGGGTCGACGCTCACCGCGGGCAGCTCGGGCGCGAGCGCGAGCTCCACGCGCGCGCCCGTCGCCTGCGCCTTCAGCTGCACGACCTCGGTAGCCTGTGCGACGATGGCGTCGAGCGTGACCGGCGTGTGCTCGCTCGGCTCCTCGGCGCGTGCCAGCACGAGCAAGCGGTGCGTCACGGCGGCGATGCGCTCGGTCCCCTCACGCGCGAGGGCCAGCATCTTGCGCGCCTGCTCCGGGTTGTCGGTGAGCCGGCTCTCGGCGAGGCCGAGCGCGCGCGTGACGCCGTCGAGCGGGTTGTTGATGGTGTGCACGACGCCCGCGGCGACCGAGCCCGCGACGGCGAGCCGCTCGGCGCGGTGGACCCGAAGGGCGAGCTTGCGCTGCTCGGTCACGTCGAGCGCGCTCTCGACCACCGCACGGCGGCCGTCGCGCCCGGTCATGGGGAAGTAGGTGAGCTCGTAGTGCCGCCCCGAGGGGGAGACGTGCGAGCGGTTCAGGACGCGGCCGGTCTCGAGCACCTCGGCGACGGAGCAGGTGGCGCACGGGCGCTCGCTTCCGAGCGCCGTGGCGCACTTCTCGCCGGCCGCCACGCCGCGCCGCTCGATCGCCATGCGGTTGGCGTAGTCGATGACGCCGTCCTCCGAGATGACGCAGACCTCGGCGTCCATGTGGTCGAGAATACGCTCGACGTAGGAGCGCAGCTCCTCGCTCTCGGCCATGCGCGCCCGGATCTGCGAGGCGAGCGTGTTGAAGGTGTTGGCCAGGCTCGCGACCTCGTCGCGACCCGCCACCCGCGCCGGCGTCCCGTAGTCGCCGCGGCCGAGGCGCTTGGCAGCCCCCACCAGGCCCAGCATCGGTCGCGTGATCAGCCGGGCCAAGAGGAGGATCCCGACGATGCCGACCAGCATCGCGAGGCCCGTGACGAGGAGCACGTTCGTGACCGAAGCCGAGGTCGTCGCGCTGGCCCAGCGCAGCGACACGCCCACGTGCACCGTGCCGAGCGCCCCCTCCGCGATGGGCTGCGGCAGGTCGCGCACGAGGCCGTCCTCGACCCGCAGCGTGGTCGGCGTCGAGCGCTCCGCCAGCGGCAAGAGGTCCGCGGGGAAGCCGTCGATCGCGAACGAGTGGTCGCTCACCTGACCCTCGTCCGAGGCGACGAAGACGTAGGCGATGTCGGGGTTGCCGCTCTGCGCCTGCACGAGGTCGCGCCGCACGGCGACGTGGTCGTGGTGCGACAGCGGCTCGGCGAGACCCGTGGCAAGCGCCCGCGACAGCGCGGTGCCGCTGCGTTCCACCGCGCCGACGAGCTCGCGCGAGAGGTTCCGGCTGAGGACCGTGGTGGTCACCACCCCGCCCGCCAGCATCAGCAGACAGAAGGAGACGATGATCTTCGAGTCGAAGCGCCTGAACATCCGGGCTGGTCACGGGGGCGGAGCGGGGATCACTCCGAGCTCGCGCCAGCTTCGTACGACCGAGTCATAGGCGGCATCGGGCAGCTTGACGAAACCGGAGATGCCCAGATCCATTAGCACCCCACGGCCGGCGCTGCTCGACGGCATGTCGAGCAGGGCGTGCGACAGCGCCTCGGCCAGACCCGCGGGCGCCTGCGGCGACACGACCACGGGGTTGCTCGGCAGGTCGGGCGAGCTCTCGACGACCACGAGCGCCTCGCCGAGGCTCGGCGTCTCGCTCAACATGCTCGCCCAGACGAGGCTGTGCACCGAGCCGCCGTCTGCGATCCCGTCGCGCACCGCCTGGATGGTGTTGTCGTGGCTGTAGGTGAAGATGGTGCGCTTGAAGAAGGCCGCGGCGTTGGTCCCGCGGGCGAGCAGCGTCGTGGCCACGTACTGGTAGCCGCTCGCCGACAGCGGGTCCGTGAACGCGAAGACCGCCCCGCGCAGCTCGTCGAGGCTCTTGCGCCCCGAGTCGCGCCGCACGACCACGAGCGCCTGGTGGGTCGCCTTGTCGTCCACCGTCGCCGTCAGCACGGCGCGCAGGCCGAACTCCTCCCGGCCCACGGCGAAGGCGCCCGGGCACAGGATGCCCGCCTCGGCACGGCCGGTGCGCAGGAGCTCGTTCAGCTCGGCGTACGTCCGGCGTCGCACGATCTCGACGTGGCGGCGCAGCGCGCCCGTCAGGGCGTTGGCGAACCGGGCGTACGGCAAGGCACTGCGCTCCGCGGCCAGGCCCCCCGCGAGCACGAAGCGCAGCGGGGGGTCGTCGACGTGGGTGTCGGGCGCGACGGTGGCCAGGGGCCCGCTCTGGAGCCTCACGACGATCGTGTCTTCGTCGGAGCTGCAAGAGGACGTGAGGGCGGCGCACGCGACGAACGCCGCCAAACCACACAGCCGGAGCAGGGCGAGCGCCCAGATCCGCATGTTGGTCATCGTCACGTCATCACTCCGAGCCCCCCTCGGTACGCCCGCTGCGACCCGCGCCCCAATATAACCGCCGCGCAAGCGGATGCACCCGGCTCGAGGCGATCGGCGCCGAAGATAGTCGAGGCGCGCCCGGCGGGTCGAGTTCCCGAGCGGGGCGGCGCCGCGGCCGGCCTGACGAGCTATGGTCAGATGACCACGCGCGGTGACGAGATCTCGGCACAGGTCTCGCCACCCCGTGCCCTCGTCGGCGAGCGCAAGTGCAGTCGAGGCCTCGGTTTCCGGGTGCGGGACCGCGCTGGCGCGGCCCTTGCTCAAGGCGTCACCAGGCTCCACCACCCCCGCTGGGGCAGGTGGCCCGCGCGACGCGCGCAGCACTCGATCCACCCTGGAGGGGTCCGTCATGAAGGCTCAGCAGCTCAAGCACAGTCCGGTCGTCCAGAGCGAAACCGCCGAGGTGGCCAACAGCGCGGTCCGCCTGCGCGTGCGCCCGAGCCCGTCCGTCCCCGCCGGCGCGGTCGACGTCCGGACCTCGCAGGCCACCGTCGCCGAGGAGACCGCGCTCGCGCGGGCACTCTTCTACTGGTGCTCCGCCTCGACGGTCGCGGGCGTGACGGTGGGCGGCCTCGTGTGGGATCCGATGGGCGCGCTCTTCGGGGCCGTCGTCGGCTCGCTCGCCGGCGCGGTCGGCGTCGTCATCGCGGCGGTGGTGAAGGGCAACCGCGCCCCGCAGAAGGACTAGTCCCCGAGGACGGCGCGCGTCGCACGCGGCGCAGAGTGAGGGGGTAGGCATGGGACCGAGCAGGCGTCCGAGCGGTGCAGTGGCCCCTCGCAGCCGGCTGCAGCGCGTGTGGCTCGTGTGGTGGGCGCTCTTGGCGCTGTCGTGCGCGGCGACCGACGACCCCGAGATCGTCGTGCGCCTGACGAGCGGGCCCAAGGTGGTGGCCGGAGCCGAGGTCGGCGTCGACGAGGCGCCGCTCCGGTTCGTGTTCGCGAGCGTGCTGTCGCCCGAGCGCAGCACGCTCCCGGCGTCGCGCTTCGCGAGCTACCTCATGGGCCGGCTGAAGCGGCGCGTCGAGATCGTGCGCCGCAAGACGTACGCGGAGCTGAACGATCTCCTGCGCACCGGCAGCGCGGAGGCGGGCCTCGTGTGTGCCGGCGCGTACACCGTCGGGCGCGCGCAGTTCGGGCTGCGGGCGCTCGTCACGCCGACCGTGGCCGACAGCGCGACCTACCGGGCGCTCGTCCTCACACGCAAGGACTCCGGTCGCACGCGGCTCGAGGACCTGCGCGGCACGGTCTTCGCGTTCTCCGACCCGCTCTCGAACGGCGGCTACCGCCACGTGGCCGCGGCGCTCCGCGCGCTCGGCACGACGCCGGCCGCGTTCTTCGAGCGCACGCTCTTCACCTACAGCCACGACAACACGATCCAGGCGGTGCGCGACGGCATCGCCGACGCCGGCTCCGTCGACAGCCTCATCTGGGACGACCTCGTGCGCGAGAGCCCGGCCATCAAGGACAAGCTCGTGATCATCGACAGCTCCGGCGAGTTCCCGAGCAACCCGGTCGTCGTGTCGCCGCACGCGTCGCAGGATCTCGCCGACGATCTCGCGCGCGTGCTCGGCGGCATGCCCTCCGACCCGGCGGGCAAGGAGGTGCTGAAGGACCTCGGAATCAGTGGCTTCGTCAAGCTGCCGGATGCAGCATATGACCCGATCGCGCAGAGCTGGCGTGAGCTCGGCGTGCTCCCCGCGCCCTCGGCCGACGCCGTCCGCCCCTGATGTTGAAGAACACCCACACCCGCATCATCCTCAGCTTCTGCGTGCTGATGGTGGTCGGCGCCGCGATCTCGACGGGCCTGCTCAACCGCACGCTCTCGCGGGCGCTGGCGGCGTCGGCGGATCGCGCCGGCGAGACCCTGTCGAGCACGCTCGCCGTGCAGCTGAGCGAGCCGCTCGCGTACCGCGACCGCCTGGCCGTCGGCCGGCAGCTCCAGAACGCGCGCAGCGCCAATCCGGACGTGGCCTACGTGTTCGTGACCTCTCCGGACGGGGAAGTGACCGACCATTCCTTCACCGCCGACGGCTTCCCGGCGGACCTCTTGAAGGTGGCTCGGCGCACCACGCCGACGACGCTGCTGGTCGAGGAAGGGGCGGTGCGGGATCTGCCGACGCCGGTCGCGAACGGCGTGCTCGGCACCGTGCACCTCGGCGTGTCCACGCGCTGGGTCGAGGCGACCACCTGGGCCTCGGTCACGAACGTGGTGCTCGTCACCGGGCTCGCGATGCTGCTCGGCATCTGCGGCATCATCGTGCTCGCGCGGCTCATCCGCACGAGCCAGCTCGGCCAGTACACCCTCGAGGAGAAGATCGGCGAGGGCGGCATGGGCGTCGTGTACCGCGCGAGCCACGCGATGCTGCGCCGCCCCACCGCCGTGAAGCTGCTGCTGCCGGACAAGACCAGCAAGCGCATCCTCGGGCGCTTCGAGCTCGAGGTCCAGCTCACCGCGCGGCTCACGCACCCGAACACGGTGACGGTCTTCGACTACGGGCGCACGCCGCAGGGCATCTTCTACTACGCGATGGAGCTCATCGAGGGCCCCACGCTGCAGCGGGTCGTGGAGCTCACCGGGCCGCTGCCCGCCGCCCGCGCCGCCCACATCCTCCTGCAGGTCGCGGGGGCGCTCGCCGAGGCGCACGGCGTCGGCCTCATCCACCGCGACATCAAGCCGGCCAACGTGATGCTGTGCGAGCGCGGTGGCGTGGCGGACGTCGCCAAGGTCCTCGACTTCGGCCTCGTCAAGGAGATGGCGACCCGCCCGCACCAGACGCTCACCGGCATCGACGAGATCATGGGCACGCCGCTCTTCATGTCGCCCGAGTCGATCCAGTCGCCCGGCGAGGTGGGCGAGCAGGCCGACATCTACTCGCTCGGCGCGCTCGGCTACTACCTCGTCACCGGCCAGCACGTGTTCCAGGGCAGCACGTTCATCGCGGTCTCGAACCACCACCTCAACACGACGCCGACGCCCCCCTCCCAGCGCACCGACGCGGAGGTGCCCGCGGACCTCGAGGAGCTCATCCTCGACTGCCTGGCGAAGTCCCGCGCGGACCGGCCCCAGACGGCCCAGGCGTTCATGGCGCGCCTGCGCACCTGCGCCTGCACCTCGCTCTGGGACGAGGCGCAGGCGCGGCGCTGGTGGCGGGAGCACGACGACCCCCGCCTGCGCAGCCCGAGCAACGAGCCCGCGGTCAAGGGGCAGCGGACGCTCACGGTCGACATGAGCCAGCGCAGGCCCTCGGGCGGGCTGCGGTCGAGCCCGCCGTCGCAGGCGGGCGTCGAGGCGAGCCCCGCGTCGCAGGGGGGTGGGCGTCTCGCCGCCCTGTCCACCGAGAAGTCGGGATGAGCCGCAGGCGGAGCGCCCGACGCTGCGCCCGTCTTCGGGACGCGGTTGACGGACCCGGTGCGGCGACTTACCTTCGGAGGCTGCGGGGCCCCGCTAGATGAGTGAGAAACGCTGCTACTACGAAGTCTTGGGCGTGGCCCGTGACGCTTCGGCCGACGACGTACGCAAGGCGTACCGCAAGCTCGCGCTCCAGCACCACCCCGATCGGAACAAGGGCTGCGAGGAGGCGACGGCGCGCTTCAAGGAGGCGACCGAGGCCTACCAGGTCCTGAGCGACGGCGACAAGCGCGCCCGCTACGACCGCTTCGGCCACGAGGGCGTGGCCGGCTCGGTCGACATGGGCGGCGACATCTTCTCGCATTTCCAGGACATTTTCTCCGAGCTGTTCGGCGGCTTCGGCGGCTTCGGGCGCGGCGGCGGGCGGGGGCGGCGCGCGGCCCGGCGCGGTCAGGACATGCGCGTCGGGCGCGAGCTCACGCTCGAGGAGGCCGTCGCCGGCTGCAAGAAGGAGATCACCATCCAGGCCCCGGCGCGCTGTTCGGCGTGCGAGGGGTCGGGCTCGCGCGAGGGGGCGCAGCCGTCGACCTGCACCACCTGCGGTGGGGGCGGCCAGGTGTCGACCTCGCGCGGCTTCATCATGTTCTCGCAGACCTGCCCGTCCTGTCGCGGCGAGGGGCGGGTGATCTCGGACCCGTGCCCGACCTGCCATGGCGCGGGCTGGGAGGAGCGGCCGCGCAAGGTCGTCGTGAACTTCCCGGCGGGCATCGACAACGGGCACCGCCTGCGCGTCACCGGCCAGGGGCTGCCGGGCGACCAGGGTGCGCCGCCGGGCGACCTCTACGTCGACGTCGAGGTCGCGGCGCACGAGCGCTTCGAGCGGCACGAGAGCGATCTGGCGACCCGCGTCGTCATCTCCTTCCCGGAGGCCGTGCTCGGCACGCGGGCGCCCATCGAGATGCTCGACGGCACGACGCTCGAGGTCGAGCTGCCGCAGGGCACGCAGCCCGGGGACGTCGTCACGGTGCGCGGCAAGGGCGTGCCGCGGCTCGACGGGCGCGGGGCGGGCGCGCTGCGCGTCGTCGTGCAGGTGGCCGTCCCGACCAAGCTGTCGAAGCGCGCGAAGAAGCTCCTGAAGGAGCTCGACGACGAGCTCGGCCTCGAGCCCGAGACCGAGTCCGCGACGACGAAGACGGCCTGAGCCACCGCTGAGCTCGTCGGCGCCCGCGCGAGTGCGGCTCGCGGGTTGCCATGACGGAAGCTCGACGCGGGCGCGCGCCGAGCGTCGCCGGCGGGTTGCCGCGCGGCCCGACGCGCGCGGAGCGCGGACCGACGGTGCGGCCAGGGTGTGATGCTGGGTGGAGGGTCCGACGGTCCGAGCGCGCCGAAGCGAGCGAGTCGCTCGAGCTGACAACTGAGAACTGAGAACTGAAAACTTCCCTCAGCTGCCGATGCCGACCCACGCGCCGGCGCACGACAGGCCGAAGGCGATGGGCGCGAACGCGATCGCGAACACCACCGACAGGGGCGCGACCATGCCCATGAAGACCAGGACGAGCGCCATCGCGAGGGCAGAGCTCATGGCGGGCTCGAGCACGCTGTGGGTGCCGGATGCGCGCGCGAGCAGGTAGCCCGAGAACGGAAAGGCGACGAGCACGCCCGCCACGAGCAGCGCCAGCGGACCGACCGACTCGCTGCCGGCGTCGGGGCGGTCGACGGCGCTGAAGTCGAGGCCGATCTTGTTGCCGACGAAGACGGCGAGCGCGATGCCGGTGGTGATCATCCCGGTCGTGACGAGCGCGCCGAACGAGATCCACCGCAGCGTGACGGGGCGGTCCTGCTGGCGGAACGCGGCGCGGATCGCCGCCAGCGACGGGGCGGGCGCCGAGGCGAGCAGGCTCATCGCGCGCCCGCTCGTCGCAGCGCCGACGCCGCGCACGTCGCGCCACAGCACGAGCGCGACGAGCAGCATGCACATGAGCAGCGGGCCGAGCGCGAAGAGGCCGCCCGGCCCGCGCTGGAAGAGCAGGTGGTCGCTCACCGCCGAGAACACGACCGCGCCGAGCCATGCGAGGCTGAAGCGTCGACCGCCGATGCCACGCCTGGCGTTGCGCCCGAGCATGTAGCCCCAGAGGCACGACAGCAGCACGTGCGTCGGCAGCGCGAGGGCGACGCGCCCGACCGAGAGCCAGCCCGAGCCCTGCAGCCACAGGTAGGTGGCGCACTTCGAGGCCGTGAAGCCGAGCGCGCCCGAGGCCGCGAACGCCGTGCCCTCGAGGATCTCGAGCCGCTGCGACAGCCCCGACCGCAGCCGCACGCGCCGCAGGTGCCAGAACGGGGCCACGGCGCCGACGACCAGGGCCTCCTCGAAGGGGGCGGCCACCAGGAACGCGTACACGAGCTGGATCGCCGACGCGCCGGTGCCGGCCGCCGGGTCGATCTCGGTCCAGCGCTCGAGCCAGCGCTCGACGAAGATCGCGGGCAGGGCGAGCGCGGCCCCCGCGAGCCCGGCGCCGAGCCACGACCACAGATGCAGGCGCAGGTAGATCGAGCGCCCGATCAGCCACAGATGCAGGGCGATCGGCGCAGAGAGCGCCAGCGCCGCGACGACCCACCGCGCGGCGTCCATGTCAGAAGTGCAATCCGACCTTCGCCGCCAGCGTGACGGCGGTGCCCACGCTCGAGCCGTCCGCGCCGAGCTTGCCCGCGCTCACGGCGTCGCTGCCGTTCGCGTGGGCCTGCATGGCCGCCACGGTGCCCGCGTCGACCGCGGGGCGCCCGAGCGCGAGCACGTCCCAGTCGAGCGCGGCGCCGAACGAGAGCCAGCTCGTCGCGAAGCCGTCGAAGCCCGCGCCGAAACGCACGTCCGCGCCGCGCACCCGGATGGGGTTCGAGACGCCCAGGAGCTCGGGCACCGTCGAGCGGAGCGCCGCGTAGCCGGCCTGGAAGGTGAAGTACGGCTCGATGGCGCCGACCGGGATGTGGAAGCCGAGCTCGCCGCCGATGTCGAAGAGCTGCCAGTCCTTGAACAAGCCGATGCGGCCGCGCGGCCCGACGGTGAAGAACAGGACGCGCGCGCCGAGCCCGGCGCCGATGAACCCGCCGTGCACCTTGTCGGTCAGAAAATCCTGCGTCAGCGGCTCGGCGCTCGCGTGCAGGCCCGCGAGGCTCGCGAACGCGTAGCCGCCCGCGACGTCGAGCCAGAACCACTCGAGAGTGCGGTCGGCCGAGTCCGCCTTCGCCTGGTCGAGCCGGGCCGCGGTCGGCGACTTCGGCGGCTCCATCGTCGCCGGATCGAGTGGGGGTGGCGCTTCGAGGCCCCCGGCGCGGACCGGGCGGTCGAAGCCCGTCGGCACGGGCGCGGGCTGACCCGGGACCGGCAGGGGCTGCAGGGCCGTCGGCTGCGCGGGGAGCGCCGGGGGCTGTGCGGGCGGCTGCGCGCCGGGCGCGGGCGGCTGTCCCGGCGGGGGTAGCGGGGGAACGCCGGGCGGCATACCCGGGGGAGGCGAGGGCTGCGCGCCGGGGGGCAGCCCCGGGGGGGGCAAGGGCTGCGCGCCGGGGGGTAGCCCCGGCGGAGGCAAGGGCTGCGCGCCGGGGGGTAGCCCCGGCGGGGGCAGGGGCTGCGCGCCGGGCGGCACACCCGGGGGCGGCAGCTGCCCGGGCATCTGCCAGGCGTTCTGCTCGCCGCTCTGCGCTCCGGCGCAGGCGGCAGCGAGCAAGGACAGCCCGGCGACGCCGGCGAGGAGCCCGGCGCGCGCTACGCGCCGCATTCGTCCTCCCCGAGGGGCGCGTCGAGCTCACCGGGCGGGCCGGCGAGGCGGTAGCTGCCGCCGAGCCACGCGCCGAGGTCGGCGAGCTTGCAGGCCCGCGAGCAGAAGGGCCGCGACTCGCCCGACGCAGGGTCCTGGCGGACCGTGTCGCGGCCGCAGGTCGGGCAGGGGCGAGGCCGCGCGACGACGCCCTCCACCTCGGCCGAGCCGCCGGCGGCGGCGCGTGCCGCGCCGCGCCCGGACCCGGGCTCTCTCTCGGTGCGCATGGCGGCTAGCGTAGCAGTGCCCCGCGTTCCCATGTAGCCTTCAGCGTGGTCCGGGCCATGCTGGCCTCGGCTCGCCCGGCTCCCCCGAGGCAACGATGACGCGCGCACACCTCTTCTTCTCGGTCGCCCTCGCTTCGCTCGCCGCCTGCGGCGGGCGGACCGACGGGCTGCTGCCCGTGATCGACGCCGACGCCGGCGCGGGTGGCGAGGGCGGTGGCATGCCCACGCTGCGCGCCGACAAGCTCGACGTCTTGTTCGTCGTGGACAACACGATCACGGCGACGTTCGCCCAGCCGATCCTCGCCGACACCATCCCGCACCTGCTCGACCGGCTCACCAACCCGCCGTGCGTGAACGGCTTCGGTGAGGTGGTGTCCAACCCCCCCGAGGGCGCGCCCTGTCCGGTAGGCACGCGCGAGTTCGCGCCACTTTCCGACATCCACATCGGGCTGACGACGACCAGCATCGGCGGCCACGGCGCAGACAGCTGCAGCCCCGCGAGCGGGGCCTACCACCCGATGCAGGAGGACAACGCGCACCTGCTGGCGCGCTCGCCGAGCGGCGCCGTCGTGCCCACCTACCAGGGCCTCGGCTTCCTCGCGTGGGACCCGGGGCAGAAGCAGGTGCCGCCCGGCCTCGACGATCCTGCCGAGCTGTCGCTCGACCTTCGCGCGCTCGTGCGCGGCGCGGGCGGCAAGGGCTGCGGCTTCGAGGCGCCGCTCGAGGCGATGTACCGCTTCCTCGTCGACCCGGACCCGTGGAGCTTCATCCAGATCCAGGACCAATCGGCGGTGCTCGTGGGAACCGACGACACGATCCTCGCCCAGCGCGCGGCGTTCCTGCGGCCCGACTCGGCTTTGGTCGTCGTGGTCCTCACGGACGAGAACGACTGCTCCACGCGCGACGGGGGACAGTACTACTTCTCGAACCAGGCCGCGCAAAGCGGTCAGCCCTTCCACCTGCCGCGCCCGCGGGCCGCGTGCGCCACGAGCCCCGACGACCCGTGCTGCGCCTCCTGCGGGCAGGTCGATCCACCCGGGTGCGGGCCGGATCCGAGCTGCGACGGGCCCCCGCTCGACGCCCAGAGCGACCCCGTGAACCTGCGGTGCTTCGAGCAGAAGCGGCGCTTCGGCATCGACTTCTTGTGGCCGGTCGACCGCTACGTGACGGGCCTCACGGCCGCGAAGGTGCCCGACCGTGCGGGTGAGCTCGTCGCGAACCCCCTGTTCGCCGGGGGGCGTGCGCCGTCGCTCGTCACCTTCGCCGCGATCGTGGGCGTCCCCTGGCAGGACATCGCCGTCGACCCGAGCTCGCTCGGCTCGGGCTTCGTGGCCGCGGCCCACGCCGACTGGGGCCTGCTGCTCGACGACGGCACGGGCGTGCCCGGCGACCCCTTGCTGCGCGAGTCGCGCGAGCCGCGCGTCGGCACGAGCCCGACGACGGGCGCCGCGCTCGCGCCGCCCGATGCCTCGAGCCCGACGGCGAACCCGGTGAACGGGCACGAGCACGGCCTCGGCGACGCGCTGCAGTACAGCTGCATCTACCGGCTGCCGCAGCCGCTCGACTGCGGCAGCGTGGCGGCGTGCGAGTGCAACGGCCCCGGATCGGTCGACACGAACCCGGTGTGCCAGGCGCCGGACGGCAGCTACGCGACCGTGCAGCGCGCGGCCCACGCCCAGCCGCCGGTGCGCCTGCTCGAGGTGGCGCACGAGCTCGGGGCGGGGGCGGTGCTCGGCTCGATCTGCGCCGACACCGGCGTCCCGAGCGGGCAGCCGGGCTTCGCCTACACGCCGACCGTCAGCGCCATCGCGCGCGCGCTGCGCCAGAAGCTCGTGCCGCCGGCTCAGTAGCCCTGGCGCGCGACGACCACCGCACCGCGCGGGATCTCGTGCTTGCTGCCGGTGACGATGCAGGTCGCCGACTTCTTGCGCAGGCGCACCACCAGGATCTCGGCGTAGGTCTCGGTCGGGTAGTCGTCGTTGTCGGCGTCGCTCGGCGTGTCCTCGGTGCGCGCGTCGCGGTCGTCCTCGGTGACGCCGCGGTCGTCGGTCATGCTGCCCGCGTCGTCGAGGCTCTGCGCCCACGGGTCGCCGTGCCGCACGGCGAAGAAGCGGTTGCCCATCTCGACGCCGTCGTCCGTGCCCTTGTCGATGAGCACGAGCTGGTGCTGCCCGTAGAACTGGTACGGGTAGAAGGAGCCGACGATGTGGGCCTGCAGCGCCTGCTGGTTCTCGCGCGGCGCGACGGTGATGAAGCGCCGCTCCACCGGCCCGACCTGCATGCCGCGCTCGACGATGTCGAGCGCCTCGATCACCTGGGCGCGCACCATCCCGGTCTTCGCGTTGTAGCGGTTGACGCGCACCGAGCCCTTGATGAAGACGATGTTCTCGTCCTGCATGGACTTGACGTCCTTGGACTCGAACACCGTGAGCACCTCGCCGAGCGACACTTCCCGGTCGCTCTCGAGCTGGATGTAGATCTGGTCGTGCTCGGACAGGAGCATCTGGTCCTCGGGGCTGCCCACGATGGTGCCCCACGCCGGGTTCTCGCCGTCCTCGATGAAGCCGACCTCGCGCAGGAACACCGTGTCCGGGGCCACCGTCGGCCGGAGGTTCGAGAAGCCGACGCCGCTGCCCGTCTGGCGCACGCCGTAGTCGCCGCGCAGCTTGAGGTGGTCGCCGGGGTAGAGCCAGTGGGGGTTCTGGATCTGCTTGTTGTACGACCAGAGCCGCGGCCAGTTGTACGGGTTGCCGGTGTAGCGCTGCGAGATGTCCCAGAGGGTGTCGCCGCGCTTGACGGTGTGCAGATCGGGCACGCTGTCGCCGCCCGTGCCGGTGATGTAGGCCCCGCCGGCGCTGCCGCGCACGGCACCGCCGTAGCTGCTCTGGCGCCCGAGGTCGAAGCCGTCGCCCTTGTTGATGTCGCCCGTGGCGCGCGAGCTCGACGGCAGGTGCGCGTTCACGTCGGGGGGCGGCGGAGGCTGCGGCGGTGGAGGCTGCGGCACGACGACGACCTGGGGCTCGCCGCCCTCGGTGCCACCGCCCTGATCCTGGGCGTGGGCCGCCCCACCGCACACGAGCCCGAGGGCGAGGACCGTGAAGCTCGACGCCGTCCGCATGACTACTTGGCTCCGCTGCCGCTCTTGCCGGGTGCGCCGCCGCTCTTCGGCGCGGTCGCGGCCTTGTCGCCCGGGCCGACCGTCTCGATGGTAGCACCCCGCCCGTCGCCCCGCAGGAGCGGGCGCGGCTCGTCGACCGACTCGTCCTCGGGGGCCGGGCCCGCGCCGCCCGCCGCCTCCGCGCCGAGCGGCGTCAGCCGCACGACGGCGAGCGAGGGGCGCGGCTCGCCGGCCGGCTTGCCCGCTCCGTCGCTGCTGCTGCGCGCGCCGTCGGCCGGCGCGCCCTGCTCGAGGGCCTCGAGCCGGTCGCCGAGCGTGATCGACTCGGCGCGCAGGCGCGCCACCTCCGTCTGGAGCTTGGTGAGCTCCTCGGACAGCTGGTCCTTGCTGGCCGCGCAGCCGGCGGCGCCGCCGAGGGCAGTCAGGGACAACAGGGCGGCCGCGAGCGGATGGAACGGACTGGCTAGCCTCATGGCCCGGCCATGGTACGTGCGGCACCTCGCCGCGGCCAACATCGCGGCGGTCGGGTCCGGACGCCCGGTCAGCCCGACCCGAAGGGCGCGGCGCTGCGCTTCCCGGTCGCTGCCGCCGCCCCGCTGCGCTATTCGAGGGACCGAGCTCGGGGCGTACGGGTGATAGGACTCCTCCGCGGACAGGTCAGCGACAGCGGCGACGGCACGCTCCTCGTCGACGTGGGGGGCGTGGGCTACGAGGTCTCGGCGCCGCTCGGCACGCTGGGCCGCCTCACGGCGGACACGGACGGCCAGGCGACGGTGTGGGTCCACACCCACGTGCGGGAGGACGCGTTCGTGCTCTACGGTTTCGCGACCTTGGCCGAGCGCCAGGCGTTCCGGGCCCTGAACTCGGTCGTGAAGGTCGGCCCCAAGCTCGCGCTGGCGGCGCTCGGGGCGCTCGGTGTCGCCGAGCTCGCCGCGGCGGTCGGGGCGGGCGACGTGGCGCGGCTCGCGAAGGTGCCCGGGGTCGGGCGCAAGACCGCCGAGCGCCTCGTCCTCGAGCTGAAGGACAAGCTCACGCTGCCCACTGGCCCGACGCCGGTGGCGCTGCGCAGGCCGGCCGGACAGGCGACCGTGCTCCTCGAGGCGCTCGTCCGCATGGGGTTCCGGCCGGCGGAGGCCGAGCGGGCCGTGGCGAGCCTGGGCGACTGCGACCGGCCGCTCGGCGAGCTCGTGCGCGACGCCCTGGCGGTGCTGGCGCGCTGAGGTCCCGGAGCAGGCCCTGCGGGGCGGTCTCCGATTTCGCGGCGACCTTGTTGCTGCGACGCCCCCACCCTTACTACGATAGCCGCCGGCCCCAGCCTGCCTGTGGGGCACGCGTGGCTGCACGGCCTGCACGGCGTACGCCGCGCCCTTCCGCGACGGAGATAACGTGATCACCTGTCCGAGTTGCTCCAAGCAGAACCAGGACCACTACAAGTTCTGTCTCGGCTGCGGCGCCGAGCTCCCGCGTGACGTGCCGCCGGCCGCGAGCGACCTGACCGCGCCGGCGCCGCGGGCACAGCCCACGCCGATCATCGAGGACGAGACGACCTCGCTCGGCACGGGCTGGGACCAGGGGCGTGCCCCCGCGGCCGCCGCCGCCGTCGAGACCGCGGGCGTGTGCCCGCAGTGCGGTCACGACAACCCGCCGGCCAACCGCTTCTGCGCGTCCTGCGGTTTCAAGCTCGCCCGCACGACGCGCGGGGGCGGAACCCCGGCGGCCAAGGAGGCCGCCGGCGGCGTGACGCTCACGGCGCTCAACCCCGACGGCACCGAGTCCGGCGCGTACACGCTGCCGCGGGGCGGCGCGACCATCGGCCGCGAGACCGGGGACATCTTCGCCGCCGACACGTTCCTGTCGCCGCGCCACGCGACGTTCACGGTGCGCGCCGGGGCCGTGTTCGTGCGCGACGAGGGCTCGCTCAACGGCGTGTTCCGCAAGCTCACCCCCGACCAGCGCTACCCCGTCGCGCCCAGCCAGATCTTCCGCATCGGGCAGGAGCTCATCCGCTTCGAGCTGCTCGAGAGCCAGGGCACCGACCCGGACGGCGTCGAGGCGATGGGCTCGCCGGTCGACGGCTACGTCGGGCGCATCGCCCTCGTGCTCGGCCGCAACACCACCGGCCCGACGTTCCCGATCCCGGAGACCGGGATCAACCTCGGGCGCGAGCGCGGCGACGTGCTGTTCTCGGAGGACGGCTACGTGTCGGGGCTCCACTGCCGGCTGAGCTACGAGGACGGCCAGCTCTACGTGACCGACCTCGGCAGCTCGAACGGCAGCTTCATCCGGCTCATCGGCGAGGAGCAGCTCGCGAACGGCGACATCCTGCTCATGGGGCAGCAGCTGTTCCGCGTCTCTTTGTGAGGCAGGGCGCGGGCGAGCTCCGCACGCTGCCGGCCGGAGTGCCATGAAGAACCTGCCGACCATCCGCGTCGTGGCCGCGGTCATCGCCCGCGAGGCGACCGCGTCGCCGGGCCCGGGCCGCGGCGCGGGGCCCGGCATCGAGTACCTCATCACGCAGCGGCGTCCCGCCGCGGCCCTGCCGCTCTTGTGGGAGTTTCCGGGCGGCCGCGTCGAGGAGGGCGAGAGCGACGCGCGGGCGCTGGCGCGCGAGATCCACTACCGGCTCGGGGTCGAGGTGGCCGTCGGCCAGCTCATCTCGTTCGTGAACCACCGCTACGACCACTACGTCGTCGATCTCTACCTCTACGACTGCCGCATCGTCGGTGGCGATCCGGAGGCGCGCGCCGTGCACGCGTTCCGCTGGGTGCAGAGCGCCGACTTCGACGCCTACCCGTTCACGCCTGCCGACGAGTCGAGCATGACCGCGCTGCTCGGGCTCGCCGAGCTGCCGCACCCTTGAGGCGGGCCGAGTGGGCAAGCGCCCCGAGATCCTGTAGTTTGAAGCCCATGGGGCGCTTCGTCTGGCTTGGCCTCGCGCTCGTGGGCGGCGTAGGCGTCACGCTCGGCGCGTGCGAGTTCCCGACCTTCGAGTATCGCAGCCCGACGACCACGACCACCACGACCTCGAGTCTCGGTGGCGCCGGTGGCACGGGCGGCAGCTCGGCCGGCGGCTCCGGGGGTACGGGCGGCGTCCCGAACGGTTGCGGGCCGAGCCAGGACGTGTGCACGCCGCTCGAGAAGTGCAGCGTCGTCGACCCCTTGCTCGGCACGCGCGGCTGCGTCGAGAAGGGCCCCCGGCCCGAGGACGCCCACTGTCTCGACGACGCCGAGTGCGACGACGGCCTGTGGTGCGACGTCGCCGTGACGGGCGTGTGCCGGCGGGTGTGCGACAACGGCAACGATTGCGACGCCGGCGCGCAGTGCGTGCCCGCGACCTCCGGCGGCGTCGACATCCCGGGTCTCGAGGTCTGCACCTCGCACTGCGGCCCGACCGACACGGGCGGCTGCGTGCAGACCTTCGGCGCCACGAACTGCCTGCTCGGGGCCGACGGCGACTTCACCTGCGCGTCGACCGCCAACGCCAACGTGGGGACCGAGTGCGTCAACTCGATGGACTGCGCCGCTGGCCTCCTGTGCGTCCAGGGCTCTCCGTCCACCTGCGAGGCCTGGTGCACGCCCGTCGGTCAGGGGTGCGGCGGGATCAACTGGTGCTACGCGCTCACGCCGAAGGTGATGTTCGACGGCACCGAGTACGGCGTCTGCTTGCTGTGACCCGCGTCAGAAGCGGCCGTCGAGCCGCAGGCCGAAGGGTGCGGCGCGCAGCGTGACCTCGGGCGACGGCGCGGGGGCAGGCTCGTCGCCGTCGGACGGCTCCTCGTCGGGAGGAAGTGCGAAGAAGAGCACGATCCCCGTCGTGAGGCTCGCGGCGCCCACCCCGAGCAGCGCGAACGAGACGTTCTGGAAGGTGTACGCTTGGTCCTCCGTCGGCTGGAGCGCGGGGTCGCAGTGACCGTCGTTGGCGTCGCAGCTCGCGCGCACCTCCGCGATCGCGTTCTCGCGCAGGCCCCAGAGGATGGCCGAGGTCGCGAGGGACGCGAGCCCCACGCTGCCGACCACGTACGCCGCGATGCGCCCGGCACCCTCGCCCGTGTCGGGCTCGGGCGTGCCCGGCTTCGGCAGGGGCTGCGGCTGGGGCACGGGGTCGGGCGGTGGCTCGGGGTCGTGCACCTCGAGCTCCACGCGCTCGAGCCCGCCCTTCTCGAGCGTGACGGCGCGCTCGGTGACGACCTTGCCGCCCGTCTCGAGCTCGATGGTGTGCGCGCCCGGGTTGACCGGCAGGGCGCTGCCGAGCAGCGCCCGGAGCACGTTCTTGCCGTCGAGCAGCACGCGCGAGGTGCGCAGCTCGCCCGTCACGACGATCTCGATCTGCCCGAGCTGCTTGCGCAGCTCGGCGGCGCGCTTGGGCGCGTTGGCCGCGACCTTCGCGGCCTCCTTGCCGGCGTTCTTCGCCTCCTGGGCGGCGAGCTCGTAGCCGTTCACCGCCTCGACGAGCCGCCCGAGCCACTCGTGGCAGAGCGCGATGTGGTAGCGCACGTTGGGGCTGAGCCTGACCTGGGCGACGCGCTCGAGGATCGCGAGCGCTCCGGCCCAGTCCTCCGCCTCCTCGCGCTTGATGGCGTCCTCGAACAGCTGGCGCGCCGCGAGCAGCTCCTCCTCGGAGGGTGCGTCGGTGGGGCGCGCCGGCTGTGCGTGCGCCGTCGCGCCCGACCACGCGAGCACGACGGGCAGCGCGAGCGCCGCGAGGACGAGGCGGAACGACATGACGACGCCCCACACTACTACAACCTGCCCGCGCGCGCGCAAACCGGCCGCGGCGGGCTCAACCCGTCGCGTGCGGGTCGGGTCGGCGGGCGAGCAGCGCGAGGAACAGCGGTCCGCCGAGCAGCGCCGTCACGGCGCCGACCGGGGGCTCGCTCCCGAGCCAGCGGAACGCGAGGCGGGCGCCGAGATCGCACAGGAGCAGCATCGCGCCGCCACCCAGGAAGGACAGGGGCAGGAGCACGCGGTGGTCCGGCCCGACGAGCCTCCGGGCCGCGTGCGGCACGAGCAGCCCGACGAAGCCGATGAGCCCGGTGAGGCACACGATGGCGCCCACCACCGCCGAGGCGGCGACGAAGACCCGCCGCTCGAGGCTGCGTACGTCCACGCCGACGAGCTCGGCGCTCTCCGCGCCGAGCCCGAGCAGGTTCATGCGCGCGGCGTCGCGCCACAGGAGCAGCGCGCCCGCGAGCACGTAGAGGGCCGTCGCGGCGAGCGCGGGCGCGTTCGGCAGCTCGATGAAGCCCGTGAGCCAGCGCAGCATCTGCTGGGCGCGAGCCGGCGGGACCAGGCTCTTGGCGAAGGTGACGAGCGCCGCCGCGATGGCGTTGACCATCACGCCGGCGAGCAGGATGGACGCCCCGGAGGTCGCGCCGCCGTGGCCGGTCGCCGGGCGCCGCGCCACGCCGTACACGAGCAGCGTCGCGCCGAGGCCGCCAGCGAGAGCGGAGAGCGGCGTCAGCGCGGCGCCGAGCACGCTGCCCGTGCCGAGCCCGAGCGCGATGACCGTGGTCGCGCCGAGGGCCGCCCCGCCCGACACCCCGAGCACGTAGGGCTCGGCGAGCGGGTTGCGCAGGATGGCCTGGAAGGCCGCGCCGACGAGGCCGAGCCCGCCCCCGGCGAGCACCGTGAGCGCCGCGCGCGGCAGGCGCAGCTCGAAGAGGATGGTCCGGTCGAGGCCGGGCGCGCGCAGCGCGGCGGCGAGCGACACGTCCTCGCTGCCGAACAGCAGGGCGAGCGCGAAGCTCGCCGCGAGCACCGCGCAGGCGAGCGCCACGGCGGCGCGCCGCGCGGCGCGCACTCGGGGGGCGTCAGCCGCGGACACGCTGGTTGCGCTCGTGGATGATGCGCAGCCCGGTGAGCGTCAGGTTGTCGTCCACGGCCTCGATCGCGCGCGTCTCCGGCGCGATGAGCCGCGCGAGTCCGCCGGTCGCCACGACGCGGCACGGGTAGTCGAGCTCGTCGCGCAGGCGGTCGCACAGCCCGTCGACGAGGCCGGCATATCCGAACACGATGCCCGACTGCATCGACTGCACCGGGTTGCGCCCGACGACGCGCTCGGGGCGCTGCACGTCGACCGGGTGCAGGCGCGCCGCGCGGGCGAACAGCGCCTCGGCGCTGATCTTGATCCCGGGGGCGATGACGCCGCCGAGGTAGTCGCCGTTCGGCGTCACGCAGTCGAAGGTGGTCGCCGTCCCGAAGTCCACCACGATGACGCCCTTGTCCGGCTCGCCCACCCAGGCGTGGGCCGCCACCGCGTTGACGATGCGGTCCGCGCCGACGGCGCGCGGGTCCTCGTAGAGGATGCTGATGCCGGTCTTGATGCCGGGGCCGACCACGAGGGGCGTGGTGCCGAAGCCGCGCCTGACGAGCTCCACCATGGTGGGCGTGAGCGTGGGCACCACGCTCGCGATGATCGCCGCGTCGATGGAGCTCGCCTCGACGCCGCGCAGGGCCAGCATCTGGCGCACGAGCACGGCGTACTCGTCGGGCGTGCGGTTGCGCGCACTCTCGGCGCGCACGTGGTGCACGAGCTCCGCTCCCTCGAACACGCCGAAGCTCGTGTTGGTGTTGCCGGTGTCGATGGCGAGTAGCACGCTCGGGTCCGCTCCTTGCGCTCGGCTGTCGCTAGCGCTTGCGCGCCAGCATGATGCCGTCGCGCACCGGCAACATCACGTTCTCGACGCGCTCGTCGACCTGGACGCGAGCGTTGAAGCGGACGAGCGCGCGCGCGTCGTCGGTCTCGGGGGCCAACACCTCGCCGCTCCAGAGCACGTTGTCGGCGACGAGCAGGCCGCCCTGACGCAGGCGCGGCAGCACGAGCTCGTAGTACTCGGGGTAGCCCGTCTTGTCCGCGTCGAGGAACGCGAGGTCGAAGGGGCGGTCGTCGAGCGCGCGCAAGGTGGTGCGGGCGTCGCCGAGCACGAGGCGGATCTTGCGCCCGTGCTCGCTGCGGTCGAAGAACGACTGCGCCAGCGTCGTGGACGTCGGGTCGAGGTCGCAGGTCACGACCTCGCCGTCGTCCGGCAGCGCCTCGGCCATGCACAGGGCCGAGTAGCCCGTGAAGGTGCCGATCTCGAGCACGCGCCGCGCACCCACGAGCGCGCAGAGGAGCTTGAGGAGCGTGCCCTCGACGCGGCCGACCTGCATCTGCGGGCTCGGGACCTCGGCGTAGGTGCGCGCGCGCAGCTCCTCGAAGAGCGGCGGCCGGGCGCGCGTGTGCGCCTCGACGTAGGCGTCGATCTCGGGGGGCACGAAGAGCTTCATGCCCCAAGCCTCGAAAGGGGGGCGCGCCGAGTCAAGCGCCCCGCGTCCGGTCCCGTCCGCCTCAGGGGCGGCGGGCGGCCTTCGCGCGCCGGGCCTGCGAGTCGGGCGAAGTGATGGCGCGCGTGTGGCGGCGCTGCAGGTTGCTCGTCGCCTTCGTGCGGTCCGCGCTGCCCCGGGTCGATTTACGCGACGGTTTGCCGTTCTTGCTGTCCTCGAGCTTGACGCCCCCGCGCCTGCCGGCCCGCGCCTTGCGGTTGCGAGCGGCGGTCGACTCTGCCCCGGCCTTGCGGTCGGTGGCGGTCACGCCTGGCTCGGACGTGTCGACCGGCTCGTCGCGGCGGGGCCGCGGGGCGCTCTTGGGCTTCTTCGCCTTGGTGCGCTCTTCTGCGGCACGGAACCTCTCGGCCTTCGTCGCCATGGGTCCTCCTCGGTTGGGGGAGTCGCATCATGGCGCGGTTCATCGTGCACCGCTAGCGCGAGCGCGTGACCTCCCGCGCATCCCGGGGCCTCTGGCGGCACGATGCTTGCAGCGGCGCGGGCGTGACCCACGTCTCGATTCGCACCGTCGTCCTCTTCGCGCCCCTCTCGCTCGCCGCCTGCAGCGCCGAGCCACCCCCGCAGTCGTACGAGCCGAAGCCGGTCGCCGCCGCGGTGGAGGCCATCCGCGACGTACCCGTGACCGGTACGCTCGGCGGTCAGCCCTTCGCCATCGCCGAGGCGCGCGTCTACGTCGACGAGCGACCGGAGCACGAGAAGACGGACATCGTGCTCTCGGCCGGCGCGAGCACCGACCACTGCGGCGACCTCGGTCCGCTGCGGGCGACCACGGTCTGGCTCCGTCGCACGGGCGCCCACGCGCCCGAGAGCGAGACGGTGCGGTTCGCGCCCGGCGACGACTCGCCCTGGGAGGCGCACTACGAGGTCTTCCAGAACGGCAACTGGTCGGGCAATGGACACGCGGCCGCGCTCGTCGCCATGAACGGAACCGACGGGCGGCTCTCGGTCTGCTTCGGCGACGCGACGGGCAGCTGCGTCGAGGGCACTTTCTCGGCGCGGCGCTGCCCCATCCGCATCGACTCGCTGGTACGCGGCTCGCCGGCGCTCGAGGCGTTGCCTCACGCGTCGCAGCAGCCGAGCGGTGCGCCGCCCGCCGCCGGCTCGGCTCGGCCGTAGACGCCGCCGCCGGCCCGGACTTCGCCCGAGCGCGAAGGCTCCGGGCTCGCGCGGCTACCGGCATCGGGTAGCAGCCCGCGCCGCGTGCTCGGCGAGCGACGACCACGGCGTCGGGGGGACCCCCTCCGACGCCGTGTCCCGGTCACTCCGTGGCGCTCGCCACGGTCGGGCGCGGGGCAGGCTCAGCCGTAGAAGTAGTAGAAGCGCGGCAGCGTCCCGAGCTCTTCCTTCAGCACGTAGACGCGCTTGCGCTCGAGCATGATCCGCACCTCGCCATTCGGGTCGGCGAGGTTGCCGAACTTGCGCGCACCGGTGGGGCAGGCCTCGAGGCAAGCCGGGTAGCGCCCGACGCGCGTGCGCTGCAGGCAGAAGGTGCACTTCTCGACGACGCCGACCGGGCGCAGCCGATTCGAGATGTAGCCCATGTCGGGGTTGATGTTGCGCGGCCTGACGGTGGGCTCGTGGAAGTTGAAGCGTCGCCCGAAGTAGGGACAGGCAGCGATGCAGTACCGGCAGCCGATGCACCAGTTGTAATCGACGACCACGAGCCCGTCGGGCTCGCGCCAGGTGGCGGTCACGGGGCACACCTTGACGCACGGGGGATTGGCGCAGTGCTGGCACTGCACGGGCAGGTACACCTTGCCCGGGACCGGCACCTCGTCGTGCTCGTAGTACGCATTGGCGTTCTCGAAGTCGAGCGTGCCCCGGTCCATTTCGAGCACCTGGATGTACCGAAACTTCGGCACGTCCGGCAGGTTGTTCTCGCGCGCGCAGGCCTCGGCGCAGCGCCGGTTGCCGTTGCACAAGGACAGGTCGAGGGCATAGGCGAACTCGACGCCGTCCATGGGCTGTGGCGCCGAGATCTTGACGTCCACGCCCGTCTTGTGGCGCGTCTCGGCCTCGATGCGCTCGAAGATGCGCCGCTTGTCCTCGTCGGTGAGCTCCTTGTAATGGGCGTCGAAGTGGTGATTGCCGCAACCGCTGCCGGTCGCGACGCCGGCGACCGCCGCCACCGAGGCCCCGAGAATGGCGCGGCGATCCGGCGGCCGGCGCCCGAGCTGGAGCAGCGGAGCGCCGCGCTCCGCGGGCGCGGAGCCCGAGGGCTCGCCAGAGGGACAGGCGCGTGGCGTACAGCCGTCGTTCTTCACGTGTCGCCCTCCGTCACATGCGCTCCCCGTGCTCCGGGCTCACGGGAGGGGCCTCGGGCACCAGGTGGGGGAACGTGGGGTTGTGGGGATTGTGGCAGCCGGTGCAGGAGCGGCGGATCTTGTTGCCGGTCCAGTGGCCCATCGTCTTGCCGTGGACGGCGAGCCGCCAGTCGCGCAGCTTGTCGCCGTGACAGCCGCCGCAGAGCAGGTACGCCTCGTCGAAGGTCACGAGCTCGCCGCTGGCGATGACCAGCCGGTCGATGTTCTCCTGCGAATGGCACTGGTAGCACCAGCCGGCGGGGTCGCCGTGGTGGAACTCGGCGTTCCTGAAGGTGTGGAACTCCGTGAGCAGGCGCTTTTCCGGCTGGGGCGCGCGCGCCGCGTGGCACTTCGAGCTGCAGGGGAAGGTCGGCAAGAGCTGCGTGCGCGGCTCCACCGTCACGGTCTCCGGCGCGACCGACGCGGGGGGCTCGGGATAGGCGTGCCGGTCGTGCTCGTCGCAGCCCGTTGGAGCGCCGAGGGCCCAGGCGAGCCCCGCAGCGACGACCCACGTGGGGTGAGGTTGTTTGCCGCTCATTCGCTTGGCTCGCCGAGCAGGGTGAACTGCTTGGCCTTGATGAACACCGGGATGCTGAACTTGGCGAGCAGGGTGAAGCACAGCGCGCCACTCGACCAGATGCCGAGCGACACGGCGAGCTCGGTGACCGACGGCACGTACTCGTAGATCTCGCCGAGGGCGTCGGGCGTGAAGCCCGGCACGACCAGGCCGAGGCCCTTCTCGATGTAGACGCCGCACAGGATGAACACGCAGCCGACGTTGAGGAGCTTCCCGTTGTTGCGGAACCTCGGCACGAGGAACAGCATCAGCGCGGTGACGTTGAGCGTCAGCGCGGTCCACATGAACGGCACGAGCGCGTGGTGTCCGTGCAGGCCGAGGTAGAGGTACTTCATCGGCGCGATGTGCTCGCTCTGCCCGTAGAACTCCTTGAACGCCTCGGCGCCGAGGAGGAACAGGTTGAAGGCGAGGGCGTACGCGACGAGCTCGGCGATCTTGGTGAGGGCCCGGCCGTCGATGTCGATGCGGAACTGACGGCGCACGAGCTGCAGCACGAGGATCATGAGCGCCGGCCCCGAGCAGAAGGCCGACGCGAGGAATCGCGGTGCCAGGATCGCGGCGTTCCAGAAGGGCCGCGCCACCAGGCCGTTGTAGAGAAACGCCGTGACCGTGTGGATGCCGACCGCCCAGGGAATGCTGAGCAGGATGAGCGGCAGGATGCGGCTGTACTTCTGGCCGCGCGAGACCTTGTAGAGGACGTAGAAGAAGATGAAGCCGTTGATCCCGAGGTAGCCGTTGAGGACCACGATGTCCCACGTCAGCAGCGACACCGGGAAGTTCGGCCGGCCGATGAACGGGATGAGGTGCCACAGGTTGCCGGGGCCGCCGACGTCGACCGCGACGAAGAGAATGCACATCACGATGGCCGTCACGGCCATGAGCTCGCCGAGGAAGGCGATCTCCTTGATGGGCTTGAAGTTGTAGACGTAGGCCGGGATGACGAGCAGGACGGCCGCGGCGGCCACGCCGACCAGGAACGTGAAGTTCGAGATGTAGAAGCCCCACGCGACCTGGTTGCGCATGTTGGTCACGCCGAGGCCGTTGCGCAGCTGGCCGAGGTAGGCCACGAGGCCGAGCGAGATGAAGACCAGCAACAGCGCCACCCAGGCGTAGTAGATGCGGCCCCCCCGGACGACTTCCTTGGCGGCGGTTCCCAGTCCCGAGAAGACGCTCATGCGAGGTTTCTTCCTCCCACCCGTGCCTGCGCTGTGCGTGGAGCGCACCCGATCGGCCGCGATTGCTCTGCGCGGCGGCGCGCCCCGCCGGGCGAGGCGGCTCGTCGCGGTGGCGGCGCCGGCAGCCACTCTGCCGAGCCCGCGATGCTGACGTCCGCCCGCCCCGCCATGCCGATTCCACGGTCTGAGCACGAGGCGTGCCAACCTCGTGCGCGCCGGCAGCTCGTGGGGTGACGAGCGACAAGACGGGGGACCACCGCCGACGGGGCGGGGGCTGGCTCCGGACGCAGCTCGGCGCAGGCCGCGGCGGTGGGGCCGCGGCCGCGCGAGACCCGTCACCGAAGGCTCAGGACTCGGGTTTCACGTCGTCGTGGCGCGCCCCCGCGCCGCCACCGCTCGCGCCCGCGCCGACACGGTGCGCCACCGGGTCGTCACCCTGGTTGCGAAAGAACACCGCAAAGACCAGCGCCACGACCAGACTGACACCGGCCGCGATGCCGGCGTACGCCCATCCCCCCATGACTCACCTGCCTGCTTCGAGAACGACTTCGGGCGAGGCGTGCATGGCCCGTGCCCCGCGACCGCTGCGACGCGCGTCGCGGGGCCCTGCGTCGGGGCGCGGGGGCTCCGCCCGAGGTCGACAGGCGTCGCGCCGCGCCCGGTCCTGGCGCGTCGAGGGCCCGAAGCCGCAACAACGGCGCGGGGTTGTGCCGACGCGGCGGGGCGCCGCGGCGTCGTGCAACGGGGGCGCAGGGAATGCGGGGCCACCCCCCGCGCGGCGGACGAAGCGCCCGCGCGATCGCGCCGGGCCATAGCCGTGCCTCCACCCGAGCAGCCGGCGGCGCAGGACTTGCGTCGCGACGATCGGCGGTGCGCAAGCCTTGCGCGAGCGATCGCGCGACGTCTGCGCCCGTCAGGGTGAGGCGCTCGGCGTCATGCCGAAAGGCAGGGACCGACCGCCGAGGTCGAGCTTGCCGAGCACGTCCTGGCAGTGTGGCTCGGTCATGCTCGACAGGGGGCTGGCGAGGCAAGCGACCGCCTCGGCCGGCAGGGTCTCGCAGAGGTCGAGGAAGTCCTTGCGCTCGGCGTCGAGCTCGGCGCCGAGGGTGTCGAGCTTCCTCGCGGAGTCGTCGTCGCCCTGGAGGAACGCCCTGGCCATCGAGACGCGGATCTCCTTCATCTGATCGAAGCCGCGCGCGCACTTGTCGCGCTTGCCGCGCGAGCAGGCCGCGGTGCCGACGAGGACCGCGAGCAAGATGCCGAGCCAGGGTCTCTTCATGGTCGTCCCTCAGCCGGTGTTCCCGGCTCATGCCGCGACCCACTGTAGCCCGAAGCCGGCTGGCCCGAAGCCCCGAGTGCCTCGCCCGAAAGGGCGAAACACGAGTCCGAGCCGTCCGACCCGGGTGCGCCGTCGGCCGGGTGGCGGTAGCCTGTGCCCCGTCGCGCGCCCGCCCCGCCGCGCGCCCGCCGACCATGCCGTCCGCCTCCTCGCACCGAATCCGTCGCCTCGCCGTCGGTCTTGCGCTCGTCGCCGGGGTCGGCGCCGGCCCTGCCTGCACGTGCGGGGACCGCGCCGCCGCGCCGGGCGCCTCGGCGAGCGCCGCGGCGCGTGAGGCCGCCCCGGCGGTCCCGGACACGCCGCTCGTCGCCGGCTCCTTCGCCGAGCTCGTGGCACCGCCCGAGATCTATCTCGTCGGCGGCATCCAGAGCGTCGACCGGCTCGCCAGGGCGGCGCAGGCGATCGTCGCGGGTATCGCCCCGGGCGCGACGACGCCCCTCGCCGCCGCCGGTCCCGCGGTGGCGCAGCGCCTCGGGCTCTCCGGTCCGTCGGGGCTCGACTTCGGCCAGCCCATCCACTTCGCGCTCTTCAACCCGAACGGCAAGGATCCGTCGGTGTTCGTCTTCGGGCTCAAGAGCCGCGAGGCCTTCGTGCAGACCCTGCCCGCGTCGCGCCAGGCGAACGTGCAGGGCAACGCCTACGCGTACGGCAAGGTCGGGGACGCCTTCGTCAACTTCGTCGGCGGCCACGCGGTCTTCACCCACGCGCCGGACACCTTCGCCCGGCACCGCGACTTCCTCGCGCGCCTCGCGGGTGCGAGCTTGCCGAGCGACCTCGCGGTGACGCTCGCCGTGAAGAACCTCGTCACGGGCATGGGGCCGGATCTCGAACGCGCGGTCGGCGCGTTCCGGCGTGCGCTCGCCGGGCGGGCCGAGGCGAGCGCGGAGCTCGGCGGTGCGGCGGCGTCGCTCGGCGCGGTGCTCGACTGGGTCGTCGGTGCGGCCAAGGACCTCGATCACGTGGCGGCGACGGCGAGCTTCGCCGACGGGGCGCTCGTGCGGGTCGAGGTGGTGCCGGCCCGCGGCAGCGCGCTCGAGAAGACGGTCGGCGGCCTCGTGGCCCTCGAGCCGCCGGCCCAGTCGCTGCTCGCGAGCTACCCGGCGCTCGTCCCCTTCGTGCTCGCGACGCACCTCGACGCTTCGCGGGTCGCGCCCCTCCACGAGGAGCTCGGGCGCGTGCTCACGCGCATGCTGCCGTACCCGCCAGAGGTGCGCGGTCCCCTGCTCGACGCGAGCCAGAAGCTGCTCTCGGCCCTCACCGGCGAGATGGTGCTCGCGGCCCACGGGGTGCCCGATGGCGACGGGCTCGGGCTCACGGCGAGCATGGTGGTCAAGGACGCCGCCCAGGCGAGCAAGGCGCTCGCCGCCTGGGGCGACGCGCTCGCCGACCGGCGCCTCGCCGCGGTGTACGCCAAGCTCGGCATCGCGCTCGAGCGCAAGAAGGCCGCCTACAAGCTCGGTGCCATCGCCTTCGACACGCTCGAGGCCAAGCTCGACCCGGCCAAGGCGGCCGAGCTCGGTCCGGCCGCCGGCGCGCTCGCGGACCTCATGACCCTGCACTTTGGCGTGGGAAAGGAGCGCGCGTACCTCGCGTACGGGCCGAAGGCGAAGGCGGCGCTCGAGGCGCTCGTCGGCGGCAAGCTCGCCGGCGGCTTCGAGGCCGATCCCGCCGTCGCGCGGGCGCGCGAGCGCGGGGTGCCCGCGCCGCTCTTGTTCCTCTACGCGCAGCCGCTCGAGCTCGTGAAGGCGCTCGCCCAGGCGCAGACCGATCCGCGCGCCAAGCGCGTGAAGGACGGCCTCTCGCTCCTGCCGCCGTCGAAGGCGGGCGTGGCGCTCAGCGTGGGCGCCAAGGACGGCGCGCTCAGCCTCGTGCTCGACGCGCCCGCCGAGCAGCTCCAGCGCCTGGTCGAGCTCGCCGTGCTCGTGAAGATGAGCTCCATGGGCCAGCTCGTGCCGGCCCCCGCTCCGAGCCCCTGAGCGATCCGCTACTCCACCGCGGCCGGCTCGGCCGCGGGCCCGGCGTCGAGCGGCGTCGGGGTCGGGCGCGCCTGCGACTTCCACAGCCGGCGCACGTAGAGGATGCCGCCGAGCCCGAGCACCACGACGACCGCGACGCCAGCGATGAAGATCGGGCTGCCGGGCTCGCGCGCCGCGTCGCCGACGAAGGTGTAGAGCAGGGCGGTCGGCAGCACCCCGAGCAGGCAGCCGAGCAGGTACGGGCGTGGCGCGACGCCGGAGAGCCCGGCCGCGTAGCCCACCGCCGTGTAGTGCACGGGCATCACGCGCAGCAGGAAGACCGTGACGGTTCCGCGCTCGCGCGCCAGCACCTCGACGACGTTGCGCAGCCTCGGCGTGCGCTGCATCTTGTGCGCCACCCACGCCCGCCCCGAGCCCCGCGCCACGACGTAGCAGGTGACCGCCGTCGCCATGTCCGCGATGATCGACAGGGCGGCGCCGAGCAGCGGCCCGAACGCGAGCCCGCCGACGAGCAGCCCCCACGCGCGCGGGAACCACAGCATCTCGAGCACGAAGACCGTGACCACGTAGGTGGCCATCGACGCGGGCGAGCGGTCGGCCACGAGGCGCTTCAGCGTCTCCATGTCGACCCAGCCCGCGGCGATGGCGAGCACGCACGCGGCGATGGACAGGCCGACGAGGCCGAGGAGCGCGACCAT
>JADLAB010000363.1 GCA_020848455.1 Polyangiaceae bacterium | reverse complement strand
GGCGCAGGCACTTCCGGGGTCGCACTCGAGCGTGGGCAGCGCGTTGCCGCCCGCACAGGTGCCCGTGCAGGTGTTGCCGCCGCACGTCATGGTCGTCCCCTGGCAGGCGCCGTTCGCGCTGCCGCAGAGGATGTCGCAGCTGCCGGCGGCCGAGCAGGCGATCTGGGCGTCGCGGCAGCCGAAGCCCCCGGTGCAGCTCACGCCGCAGGCGTACGAGTCGGGGCAGGTGATCGTGGCGGCGCGACAGGCGCTCGCGCCGCTGCACCGCACGTCGCAGGCGAAGCCGGCCGGGCAGGCGAGCGTCGCGCTCGCGCAGGCGTCGGCGGCCGCGCAGTCGATGACGCAGGTGTCGCCGCCGGGGCAACCGCCGGTGCAGGCCGCGGGGCAGGTGCCGCCGGGAGGCGGGGGCGTCAGGCCGCAGAGATCGGTGCAGGCCGCGCCGACCGGTGCGCCGTCGCACACGAGCGCCCCCGCGCACTCGGCGCCCGGATCCGTGCCGCCGGCGATCGCCGCGCACGTGCCGTCGGTCTGGCCGCTCAGGGCCGCGGAGCAGCCCTGGCACAGGCCGTCGCAGGCCGTGTCGCAGCACACGCCGTCGACGCAGAGCGCGCTCTGACAAGCCTCGCCCCCCGTGCAGGCGTTCCCGTCCGGGTGCCGGGGCGTGCAGGTGCCGCCGTGGTTCGCCGAGTCGCAGTAGCTCTCGGCCAGGGCCGCGCAGTCGGAGGGGGCCGCGCAGGGCGCGCAGGTCTCGGCGCTGCAGAAGTGGCTCTGGCAGTCGCCCTCGACGAAGCAGTGCCGGCCGTTGGCGCACGGGTCGCAAGCGTCGCCGCCGCAGTCGACCGCCGTCTCGGCGCCGTCCTGCGTCTGGTTCGTGCAGCTCGCGCTGCCGCTGGAGGTGGTGACCGTGCCGCCCCCCTCGTACTTTGAGAAGTCGAGCACGCACGCGGCGAAGCCGAGGGCGCCGGCCGGGACCAGGAGCGCGAGCGCGAGGACCGCCCGGTTGGCCATCAGAAGCGACCCCCGAGCGCCAGAGCGCCGAGCGAGGGGCGCAGGTATGCGGTGGCGCCCTCGCCGGTCGCGTCGTCGGTGCCGGGCGCCGTCAGCACCAGCACGACGCCCGTGCCCGCGGACAAGAGGCCGAGCACGAGCAGCACGTTCGAGGCCGTTTGTGCCGAGCGGCCGCTCGAGATCTCGCTCTCGTGCCCGGGCGGGCACGGCCCGTCGCCACAGGCGCTGTCGAGGGCGTCGCGCCTGGCGAGCGCGACGCCGCCCGCGATGAAGGTGCCGACGAGGGAGGCGCCACCGAGGGCGACGAGCCCGTAGCCGGCGTAGCGCTGCACGTCGCCGGACGCGCCCCGAGGCTCGAGCTCGCCTGCCACGAGCGACACCGTCTCGTCGCCGCCGGCGACCGCGGTGAGCTCGCGCACGACGGGGGCGCCCACGCCGCTCAGCACGATGTGCACCGGCCCCGGATCCACGGCGATGGGCTCGGCCGCGCGCGCGAGGTCCACGGTCTGCCCGCCCACGAGCAGGCGCGCGCCCGGCGGTGCGCTGCCGAGCTCGAGCCGTAGCAGGGCGACCTTCGGGCGCACCTCGTCCTGCATCTGGCGCGCCAGCCTCACGGTCTCGCGGTACTTGGTGTCCTTTTGCGCCGCGACCTCGGCCTCGCGCGCCACGTCGCCGAGCGTCGCGTAGGCAGCCGCGCTGCGGCCGAGCTCGCGCTCGCTCTCGCCGATCATGAGGAGCGCGTTCGGGCTCGCGACGATGTCGTACGAGGCGCGGAAGCCCTCGAGCGCCTCGAGGAAGCGCCGATCGTCGAAGGCCTTGCGCGCGGTCTGGAACTTGTCGCGCGCGGCGCTCTTCTGCTCGTCGGTGGCGAGCTCGAGCGACGCTCCCGCGGCGTGTGCCGGCCCCACCGCCGCCACGAGCGAGCAGCCGAGAGCTAGCCCGGTGAGGAGGCGTCGGGCGCGGCGCGCGGGATGCCAAGCCATGTCGCCCGACGATAGCACGCGGCCGGGGACGTCGGCTTGTGGCCCCGGGGTCAGATGTCGTTGGGCAGCTTCGACTGCGGGGGCGGTGGCTTCGGAGGCTTCGGTGGCTTCGGGCCGGTGCTCGTCGTCGTGGGGCCTGCGACCATGCTCGCGCTCGCGGACGCGGACGCGGACGCGTCGGCGCTCGCCCCGGCGGCGCCCGATGGGACCAGCGCCGGCTCGAGCGGCGTCGGGGTCGGGGACGGGCGGGCTGCCGGGGGCGCAGCGCTGGCAGAAGCAGCGGGGGCGGTCGTGTCCGGGCTGCGGCCGCCGAGCGCTCCGGTCGCCGCGGCCACGAGCAGCGCCGCGCACGCCCCGGCGCCGGCCGCTGCGGCGGTGAGCAGCCGCTTGCGCCGCCGCCCATTCGTGGTGGCGAGCGCGACCTCTGCTGCGGCTGGCTGCGCGGCGTCGTCGGCCGGCAACGGCCGGGCCGGCACCGTGGGGCGTCGGTCGCGCGCCAGGTCGGGCGCCGCCTTGCCGGGCGTGCTCGGGGCGTCCCCGGGCTGCGTCACGAGGGGCGCGCTCTCGACCGCGGCGAGGATGTTGGCGGCGTGCGCGAGCCGCTTCTGCGCGACCTTGCACACCCACTCGCCCACCTCGCGCGCCGACGCGAGGCCGCCGACCCGCTCGAGGGCCTCGGCCATCGGCTCGGCCGCCGGCCAGCGCTCGTTGCGGTTGCGCGCCAGGCCGCGCATCACGATGTCGTCGAGGTCGGGCGCGAGCACGGGCCGGAGCTTGCTCGGCGGCGGGATCGGCGCCTCGAGGATCTTGCGCGCGATGGCGGCGAGGTTGTCGCCCCGGAACAGCCGCTTGCCGGTGAGCGCGTTCCAGAGGACGACCGAGGAGCTGAATACGTCGACGCGCCGGTCGAGCTCCTCGCCCAGGATCTGCTCGGGCGCCAGGTAGCCGAGCTTGCCCTTCACCTGCCCACGCTCCGTGGCCGAGGCGCGCCCGAGCGCCGAGGCGATGCCGAAGTCGATGAGCCGGGCGTAGCCGTCGGCGCAGACCAGCACGTTCTCGGGCGAGACGTCGCGGTGGATGATGCCCATCGGCTTGCCGCGCGCGTCGCGCGCCTCGTGCGCGGCGTGCAGGCCCGACAGCACGCCCGACAGCACGCGCAGCGCGATCGGCACGGGCATGAGCTCGCCCTCGCGCGTGAGCTGCCGCAGGAGCTGGGCGAGAGTCACGCTGTGCGCGTACTCCATGACGATGAAGAGCTCGCCGTCGTCCTCGATGAGGTCGACGATCGTCATGACGTTGGGGTGGCGGACGCGCGCCACGACCCGCGCCTCGTCGAGGAACATGCGCACGAACTCGGGGTCGCGGGCGTACTGCCGGTGCAGGGCCTTGATGGCGACCGTCTTGGCGAAGCCGCCCGCGCCGACCCAGCGTCCGAGGTACACCGTCGCCATGCCGCCCTGGGCGAGCTCGGCGTGGATCTCGCACCGGCCTACGCGCCGGGGCGTCTGCCCCTCCACGAACGGCGGCGGTAGAAAGCTGTCGGCCGGGATCCGCTCGCGCACCGCCGAGCCGGGCCACGAGCTGTCGGAGCCGTCCTCAGGATCGACGCTGTCGGTCATCGGCCGCGGGGTAGGGGGCGCGCTGCCGAGCTGGCGCAGGTCGGACTTCGGGACCTGCCGGGTGGGCGGCGTCTCGCTGCTCGGCGGAGCCGGCTCGACGTCCGGACGCGGTCGGGGCACGCCCGGACCGGACCCCGCGGATCGAGGCGGACTCGGGCGTGGAGGCAAAGGTGCGCGCCGCGACGGGCCGTGCGTCGCCGGCAGTGCGCTGATGCCGCTCTCGGTGTCTGCCCCCGGCTCGCGGCGTTCCTGTCCGTCACCCATGCCGCCCGCCTCGCATGCGTTGCGTCCTCCGAGGGTAGCCCGTCCGGGGTGGGCCGTCGACCTCCTGCGGCCGGGCCTGATCCGGCGCTTGCGCGGGATCGGGGGCCGGTTCGGACAGCTGACCGCTTCGCCGGGTTTCGCGTTAGACTCCGCGCCCAGCGCGGCGGGAGGTTCCGACTCGCGCACCGCGCTGCAGCGCGAGGAGCAAATACACACATGTCCGAGAGAATCGGCCTTCTGGTCGGGTGGGAGCAGTCGTTCCCCGAGGCGTTCATCGAGCGCTGCAACAAGGTGCCCGGTGTCGAGGCGGAGCTCGCCAAGCTCGGCGGTACGCCGGAGAAGTTCACCTCTCCGTACCGCGTGCTCATCGACCGCATCAGCCAGGAGGTGAAGCACTACCGCTTCTACCTGAAGGCCGCGGCGCTCGGCGGGGCCTACTGCATCAACGATCCGCTGTGGTGGAGCGCGGACGACAAGTTCTTCGGCTACTCGCTCGCTTCACGGCTCGGCGTCGCGGTGCCGCGCACGATGATGCTGCCCCAGAAGGACTACGTCCCCGGCATCATCAAGGACCGCAGCCTGCGCAACCTCGAGTACCCGCTCGGCTGGGAGCAGATCGTCGACTACGTGCGCTTCCCCGCGATCCTGAAGCCGGCCGACGGCGGTGGCTGGAAGGACGTGACGGTGGTGAGGAACGCCGCCGAGCTGCTCGCCGCCTACGACGCCTCCGGGCTCAACGTGATGACGCTCCAGGAGTTCATCGACTTCGAGGACTACACGCGCTGCATGGTCGTCGGCCAGAACGACGTCGTCGTGATGCAGTACAACCCGAAGCTCATCGGGCCGACGGGCCTGCGCGGGCGCTACATCCAGCACGACGACGACACGTGGCTCGACAAGAAGCTCTACCAGCGCATCGTCGACGACTCGATCAAGCTCTGCCGGGCGCTCGGCTACGACATGAACTCGGTCGAGTTCGCGATCAAGGACGGCGTGCCCTACGCCATCGACTTCACGAACCCGGCCCCCGACATGCACATCGAGCACCTCGGCCCGCGCTACTTCGATCTCTGCATCGACCTCATGGTCGAGTTCTCCACCAAGGTGGCCAAGAACGGCGCACGGACGGCGACGCGCTACCCCTGGGCCGACCTCGCGGATCCGGCGAAGCGCTAGGCGCCGCGGCCCCCGCCCACGTCCCGGCTCCGGCACCCCAGCCCTCGAGCTCCAGGCCCCGGGCCCTCGGCCCCGGCACTCCAGCCCTCGAGCTCCAGGCACCAGGCCCAGTGAGGCTACAGGCTCCAGGCTACGCGGCTACGGGCTCCAGGCTACGGGCGCTCGGCCGCAGGCTACGGGCGCTCGGCCGCAGGCGACGGGCGCTCGGCCGCAGGCGACGGGCGCTCGGCCGCAGGCTACGGGGGCTCCCCTCCTCGAGCGTCGTGATTCTCAGCGTGTCCGCGCTCGGCCGCAGGCTACGGGGGCTCCCCTTCGTCCACCGACCCCCCCCTGAGCCCGCGGTGAGGAGGGTGTGCGGTTCGGCGCGGCATGGGAGGGTCCCGATGCGAGCGCG
>JADLAB010000362.1 GCA_020848455.1 Polyangiaceae bacterium | reverse complement strand
TCCAGCGCTGCCTCACGACGCTCGCCCGTCAGGCCGAGGCCAGCACCGACGAGCAAGTGGGCATCCGGCGCGACTTCCTCGAGCTCGGCGCCGAACAGGTGCGTGAGATCACGCGCACCGCGACGCCGGCCGCGGTCGAGAAGGCCTGCACCAACCTGTTCTCGGAGCTGAAGAAGTACGCCTGTGACGGATAGGGCAGCGAGGCGGCAGCGAGGCGCGTCGCGCCCTCCCGCGCCCGCACCCGCACCCGCTCCCCCTCCCGCTCCCGCTCCCGCTCCCCCTCCCCCTCCCGCTCCCGCACGCACCCGCTCCCGCTCCCGCTCGCGCCCCCGCGCCCACCCAACCAAGGAGCCCGCGGGGCGGGGCACGCGGCGCGGCGCGGCCTGGGAGGGCCCCGATGTCGAGCGCGAGGACGCCGGCGAAGGAGCTCGCACTTCGCGCCGCACCAGCTGCCGGCGCCGCAGTGCGAGTTGGGGTTGGGGCCCAGGCCGCGCCGCGCCGCGTGCCCCGCCCCGCGGGCGACGCTCACCCGATGGGCTTCCACGCCCGCGACCCCGGCCGCGCGACGCGCGTCCCCTCGGGCAGCACCCCGCGCGCGACGCGCGCGCGGAGCTCGCGATCCTCGAAGGGTCCCTCGGGCGCGCCCGCGCCCGGGAAGAGCACGAACCAGTAGCTGCCTGCGAGCCCCTCGGGCAGTGGGGGAGCCTGGACGGCCTCGGACGGGCGGGCAGCCGGCGGCAGCGGCGTCGCGGGCGGGAGCCGACCCGGCGGCGGAGGCGGCTTCGCAGGCGGGAGCCGGCTCGGCGGCGGTAGCGGCGTCGCAGGCGCGAGCGGTCCCGGCGGCGGCAGCGGCGTCGGCGGGACCGGCGCCGGCTGCCGTGGCAAGCGGGACGGCGGTGGCAGGGGCTGCGGCAGCGCTTGCGGCGGCTGGATCCCCGGGGCCGACGGCGGCAGGGGCTGCGGCAAGGGCACCGGCGGCGGTACGGCGGGGAGCGTGGAGCCCGACGGCGCCGCGGCCGGCGGGGCGGGCGGATGGCCGAGCTCCTGCGCGAGCCGGCACGCCGCGGCGAACTCCTCGACCGCATCGAGCGGGCGCCAGTCGGCCGAGCCGTAGGGCGACACGAGCGCCACGAGCGCTCCCGGCGAGATCGTCCAGGCCGAGATGCGCCGCATGATCTCCGCCGTCGAGAGCGGCCCCACCGGCGTGCCCGCGTTCGCGCCCTGCTCCTGCACGTACCACTCGGCGTGCACGTAACCGGCGATGCGCGCCGGCGGCTCGGGCTCGGCGTTCGGCGGGGGCGTCGGGACGGCGACCGGCTCGCGGGCGACCGGCGCCTCGGAACCCCGGTGCGCCGGCGCCGCGACTCCGCGCAGTGGCGGCACCGAGGGCTTCGGCAGCTGGACCGCGGGTGGCGGTCGCGACCGGCGCCCGCGCGGCAGCCCACCCGGATCGCCCCCGTAGAGCGCGGCGGCGAACTCGGGCACGCTCTCGAGCGGCCGCCATGGCGACATGCCCTCGGGGAACTCGAGCGCGACCTCGGCGTCGGGCGGCACCTTGCCCGCCTGGATGCCGCGCACGACGAGCTCGGTCGCGACCGGCCCGACGGGCTCGGAGTCCCCGTTGCGCAAGTACCAGGCGTTCATCGTGCGAACGCCGGCGTCACAGCACCTCGCGGCGCTTCTCGCCGGCGCGCACGCCGACGTTGCCGTAGCGGTGGTAGTCGTGGCTGATGCTCTGCTCGAGCACGTACCAGAGCAGCTCCACGCGCCCCTCGGCGAGCACCGGCGCCCGCGCGACGAAGATGCCCGTGTCGCCGACTGCTTGCAGCACCTCCGCCGGCGCGCGCTCGGGCGCGGCGAAGCGCACCCGGTCGGTCTGGCGCGTGCGAATCGCCTCGGCGAGCTCGTCGTCGGTCTCTTCGACCACCTCGATCGCCGCGCCCCAGCCGCGCGTCAGCTCGTCGCAGAGACGGAGCACCGGGCTGTCGTGCCCGGTCGGCACGCTGAGCACGATGTGACAGCCCGCCGTCCGCGCCGCGGCGATGCGCGCGAGGATCTCGAAGGCGCTGTCCTCTTGGTGCACGCGCAGGCGCAGCTCCTTCACGGGCAGGTAGCGGCGGAAGTTGTCCTGACCCACGAGCTCGACGTCGTCGTGCATCTTGCCGAACTCGCTCTTCCACGCAGCGTCGTAGCTCGCGACCGCGCTCCGCAGGCGCGCGAGCGTCGCGTCGTCGAGGACCTTCTTGCCGTCGTTGCCGAGCTCGGCGAGCCCCTGGCGCAGGGCCTCGACGTCGGGCTGGGCCACCGGCTCGCCCGCGGTCGCGGTCGGGGACCGGTCGCGGAAGTCCATGAGCTGCGCCACGTAGTTCGGGCCGCCGGCCTTGATGCCCGGCCCGAAGGCGCTCTTGCCCATGCCGCCGAAGGGCTGCCGCTGCACGACCGCGCCCGTGGTCACGCGGTTCACGTAGAGGTTGCCGGCGCGGATGGCGTCGCGCCACACGGCCTGCTCGCGCTCGTCGAGGCTCTCGAGCCCGCTCGTCAGCCCGTAGCCCGTCTGGTTCACGAGCTCGATGGCGTGGGTGAGATTGTCGGCGCGCAGCACGGCGAGCACCGGGCCGAAGAACTCCGTCATGTGGGTGTAGCTCCCGGGCTTGACGCCCCACTTGAGCGCCGGTGACCAGAGGCACGGGTTGTCGCCGCGCGCGTGCGGCATGACCGCCCACGACTCGCCCGGCTCGAGCTCCTTCAGGCCGCGCTCGAGGTCGTCGCTCGGCGGCCGGATGACGGGGCCCATGCGCGTGTCGAGCTCCCAGGCCGAGCCGACCTTCATGCTCTCGATGGCGTCGCACAGGACGGCGCGGAACTGCGGGTCGTCGTACACCTCGCCCTCGAGCACGAGCAGCGAGGTCGCCGAGCACTTCTGGCCGCTGTGGCTGAAGGCCGAGTGCAGAACGTGCTTGATGGCCTGGTCGCGGTCGCTCATCGCCGTGACGATGGTGGCGTTCTTGCCACCGGTCTCGGCCAGCAGGTTCATGTCGGGTCGGGCCGCGAGCATGCGCAGCGCCGTGTCCGTGCCGCCGGTCAGGATGACCGCGTCGACGTCGTGCGAGGCCACGAGTCGCGCCCCGCCGCCGCGGCCCGAGCACGGGACGAACTGCAGCGCCTCGCGCGGCACGCCCGCGCGCCAGAAGCACTGGCAGAGCTCCCAGGCGCAGAGCACGGCGTCGCTCGCCGGCTTCAGGATGACGGTGTTGCCCGCCGCGAGCCCGGCCGCGACGCCGCCGCACGGGATGGCGAGCGGGAAGTTCCACGGCGGCACCACCACGACGACGCCCTTGGGCTTCGCCTCGACGGTGCCGAGCGCGCGGAAGTCGCGCGCCGTGGCGGCGTAGTACTCGACGAAGTCGACGGCCTCGGACACCTCGGGGTCGCTCTCGGTGAGGAGCTTGCCGCCGTCGGCGAGCGCCGCGCCCATGAGGTCGGCGCGCCCCTTGCGGAGCTCTTGCGCCACGCGCGCGAGGATGTCGCCGCGCGCCTGCTCGGAGAGCTGGCGCCAGCCCGAGGGGTCGTTCTTCGCGCAGGCGAGCGCGCGGTCCACGTCCTCGAGCGTCGCCTGGCGATAGCGCCCGACGACGACGCCGGGCCGCGACGGGTCGAGGCACACACCCACCGGGCGGTCCTCGAGCAGCGCTTCGCCGCCGACGACGAGCGCGATCTCGGTCGCGTGCTCGCCCGAGCGATGGCGCCAGCTCGCGACGAGCTCCTCGGCCCAGCGCAGATTCTGCTCGAGCGAGAAGTCGGTGTCGGGCTCGTTCTCGAAGTCCGCGGTCGCGAGCAGCTTCGTGCGCAGCGGGGGCGGCGGCCCGTTCCGGTCCTGCGTGCGACGCGGCGCCGACGAGAGCGTCGCCAGCGCCTCGCAGCTCGCCACGAAGCCCTGCTCGAGACGCGCCCACGCCTCGCTACCGACCGACACCTTGAAGGCGTGGCGCAGGAAGTTGTCCTCGCCCGTGTTCTCGTCGAGCCGCCGCACGAGGTAGCCGATCGCGTTGACGAAGTCCTCGCGGCGCGTGGCCGGCGCATAGAGCAGCACGTTCGAGGCGAGCTCGTGCAGGGCGCGGCGCTGGTGGTTCGCCATGCCCTCGAGCATCTCGAACTGCACCTGGTCCATCGCGCCGCGCTCGGCCGCGAGCACGAGCGCGTAGGCCACCTCGAAGAGGTTGTGCGACGCGACCCCGAGGTGCACGGCCGCGATGTTCTCGGGCTCGAGCGCCAGGTGCAGCATGCGCTTGTAGTTCGCGTCGGTCTCGTGCTTCGACTTGTAGGGCGCCTGCGGCCAGCCGCGTGCCGACGCCTCGACGCGCTCGGTCTCCATGTTGGCGCCCTTGACGAGACGCATCGTGACGGGCGCGCCGCCCTGCTTCACCCGCCCGCGCGCCCAGGCGTAGAGCTCCTTCTGCGCGAGGTAGCTGTCGGGGATGTACGCCTGGAGCGCGATGCCCGCCCCCGCGTCCTCCAGACCCGGCCGGTCGAGCGCGCTCGTGAAGGCCTCGAGCGTGACGCCGAGGTCGCGGTACTCCTCCATGTCGAGGTAGACGAACTTCGGCACCTTCGAGCCGTCGGCCCGCTCGAAGCGCGCCCGCGCCGCCGCGCGGTACAGCAGCTCGAGCCGCTCGGCGAGCACGCGCACCGCCTGGCGGCGCGCGATGGGCGAGATCTGCGAGTAGATGGTCGAGACCTTCACCGAGATGACCTCGATCTCGGGACGCTGGAGAGCGGCGAGGTACTTCTCGAGCCGGCGCTGCGCGTCCCTCTCGCCGAGCAGGGCCTCGCCGAGGTAGTTCACGTTCATGCGCACGCCGTTCTGCTTGCGCTCGTCGAGGTGCCCCACGAGGACCTCGTCCTCGGCCGGCAGGATCACGTTGGCGGTCTCGGCGCGCATGCGGCTCTTGACCATCGGGATCGACACGCCGGGCAGGTAGCTGCCGAAGGACTGGAAGCCGCGCAGCATGGCGCGCTCGAGGGTGCTGAAGAAGCGCGGCACGCCCTGCACGTCGAGGATGTGCGTGAGCTGCTCGGCGGCGCGCGCCGGCGTCTTCGAGCGAAACGCCTGATCGGTGAGCTGCATGAGCGTCACCTTGTCGGCCGGGCTCTGCATCATGCGCTCGAACTCGCTCTGCTGCTTGCGCTCGGCCGCGGTCTGGAGCTCGCCGCCGCGCTCCTGCAGCTTGCGCGCGAGCGCGAGCGCCTTCTGCACGGTCGCCGGCAGGGGCGAGCTCGGATCGATCGGGAGGTCGGCGACGAGGGCGGCGAGGGGATCGGTGGAGGCCACGGCGCGACGTGTGCGCATCGGAAGCGGCGCCGAAAGGGTCTTGGAGGGCACTGTGACGCACTGCGTCACGACGGCTCGACCGGCGCGCGGATCGACGTGCGGATTCGCACGCGGCGGGCCGCACGCGTGAGCCGTTCCGTGCGGCGAGCGGATCTAAGGGGGCAGAGGTCAGGACATCCAATCATGAAGCACTACGCCAAGATTGCAGGGTTGATGGGTATCGGTTGCGCGGTCGCGTTCGCGGCAGGCTGCGGCAAGAAGGGCCCGAAGGAGCCGACGACGACGGCGACGGCGGCCGCCACCACGGCCGCTCCGACCGCCGAGCCGACGGCTGCTCCGACCGCCGAGCCGACCGCCGCTCCGACGGCCGAGCCGACGGCTGCTCCGACGGCCGAGCCGACCGCCACGCCCGCCGCGAGCTCGGCCAAGGCGCCGCCGCCGCCCCCGAAGAAGTGACCGCCGGCTGGCGCGAGCGGCTCGCGGCCGGCGCGCAGGCGTCGGGCCGCGGCCGCTCGCACCGCGCCGCGGCCCCCCGCACGGCCGCGGCGGGGCGCGCGAGCTCCGCGTAGCAAGGCGCGGGCGCGAGCGGATCGCGCTGGAACGCCGCTCGGCGGGGCGCTACGGAGGCCGACCATGCGAGCCATCGTGTTGGGCAGCGGTCGGATGGGGCGGGCTGCTGCGTGGGATCTGGCGCGCCAGCCGCGCGCCGAGCGCGTGTGCATCGTCGACCGGGACGCCGAGGCGTTGCGCGCTGCCGAGCGCGAGCTCGCGGCGCTGCTCGCGCGCACCGACCCGGGGCGCCACGCGCCGATCGAGGCGCGCCAGCAGGATCTGGCAGAAACGGCCGCGCTCCCGGAGCTGCTGCGGGGCTTCGACGTCGTGCTCTCGGCGGCGGACTACCGCTTCCACGAGGCCGTCACGCGCGCCGCCATCGAGGCCGGCTGCCACATGTGCGACCTCGGCGGCAACGTGTTCGTGGTCGACGCGCAGCTCGCGCTCCACGAGGCCGCGGCGGCGCGCGGCGTGACGGTCGTGCCCGACTGCGGGCTCGCTCCCGGTCTGGCCGGACTGCTCGCCGCCTGGGGCGTCGAGCGCCTCGGATCGGCCGACGCCGTGACGATGCGCGTGGGCGGCCTGCCCGCACACCCGAAGCCGCCGCTCCACTACAAGCTCGTGTTCAGTGCGCGCGGCCTCGTCAACGAGTACCTCGAGCCCTCCGAGGCGCTGCGCGACGGCAAGATCGTGCGCCTACCGTCGCTGACCGACGTCGAGACGCTCGATTTCCCCGCGCCCTTCGGCACGCTCGAGGCCTTCAACACCTCGGGCGGTGCCTCGACCCTGCCGCGTACGCTCGCCGGCAAGGTGCGGGACCTCGACTACAAGACGATCCGCTACCCGGGGCACTGCGCCGCGTTCGCAGCGATGCACGCGCTCGGCCTGCTGTCCGAGACGCCGGTCGACGGCGTCTCGCCGCGGGCGCTGACCGAGAAGCTCATCCTGCGCCACCTCTCGGACGACGACACCGACGTCGCACTCGTGCGCGTGACCGTCACGGGCCTCCGCGACGGACGGCGCGGGCGGCTCGTGTTCGAGATCGTGGACCGGCACTCGGACGAGACCGGGCACTCGGCGATGGCCCGCACGACGGCCTATCCGGCGGCGGCCATCGCCCACATGCTCGCGACCGGCGCCATCGACAAGCGCGGCGTGCTGCCGGGCGAGCTCGCCGTGCCGCTCGCGGCCTTCGTGGCCGCGGTGCGAGCGCGCGGGATCGAGATCGCCGAGCGCTGGCAAGACGCCTGAGCCGCCCCTTTCGTCCCTGCGGTGCGCGAGCCGGCTCGCACGCCGTCGCCTGGCCAAGCCCTCAGGGACAGCTGCAGCCGGCGGCACTGCAGTCGAGGCCGCTCGTGCACCCGGGCGGGCACGCGGGCGGGCTCGCACAGCTCGCCGGCCCGCTGCAGTCCGTGTCGCAGGGACAGCCGAGCGCGCAATCGAGCGAGCCACACGCGCCGTCGCCGGGACAGCCGAGCGCGCAGGCGCCCCCGGAGCACGTCACCGACGCGCAGCTGCCCGACCCGCTGCAGACGAGCGCGTTGTCGGGCGCTCCGAGCTCGACCTGGGCACACGAGCCGGGGCCCTCGCAGGCCACCCGACAGCGCTCGGTCGCGGTGCAGCTCACGCTCGCGCAGCTCGTCCCCGCGCAGACGACGTCACAGCGCTTGGCCGTGCCGCAGCTCACGCTGTCGCAGGCCCCGTCCGCACAGAGGACGCGGCAGCGCATGAGATCGGGGCACACGGCGCCGAGGCACGCCCCCGGGAGCGCGCAGTCGAGCACGCATGCGCCGCAACCGTCGCAGTAGCCGCCCGCGAGCACGCACGGGGTCGGGCAGATGCCGATGGGCTCGCACGCGCCCCCGCTCCCACCCGCCCCCGCCTGCCCGGCCGCGCCGCCCGCGCCGGCCGTGACGCGCGGGTCGGAGCGCTCCGACCGACAGCCCGAGCCGCCGAGCAGCGCGACGACCGCGACGAGGAGCGCGGTGGAGAGACACGAACGGGACGGGTCGGCGCGATGCACGGGTGGCCTCCGGAGGAGCGCCGCCAGGATCCGCCGGTGGGGGGCCGCTTGACAAGGGGCCGCCCGCGCGCGCGCCGGGTTCGTAGTACGCTTCGCGCGTGGAGGAGCCCGCGTCCGAGGCGCCGCACGAGCCGGACGCGCGGCCCGACCGAGAGCGGGCCCGCGTCCGACGGCGCCTGTGGTGGCTCGCGGTACCGATCGTGCTCGTCACGGCCGCAGTGTGGATCGGGACGGCGTTCGCCCCGGCGCTCGCCGTGCATGCCCCGCTCGCCCTGCTGCTCTTGTGCCCGGCCTGGCGCCACCTCTTGCTCGTCGCGCTCGAGCTCGACGCCGCGACGTACTTCGCGCTCGGCCTGGCGCGGATGTTCCTGCCGAACCCGCTCTACTACCAGCTCGGCCGCGACCACGGCCCCCGCGCGATCCACTGGGTCGAAGAGCGCTCGGGCCGGAGCGGCCGCGTGCTGCGCCGGGTGGAGCGCCTGTTCGCCCGCTTCGGCCCCTTCGTGGTCCTCGTCGCACCCATCGGCACGGTGAGCGCGCTCGCGGGCGCGAGCGGCCTGCGCCCGCGGCTCTACCTCACCCTGAACCTGGCCGGCAACGCCGCCCAGCTCGTCGGCGTGCGCCTCGTCGCCGCGCACTTCGGCGACGAGGTGCGCAGCGTGCTCGCCTTCGTGGCCGAGCGCGTCCCGCTCCTCACCATCGTCTCGGTCGCCCTCGTCGTGCTCGTGCAGGGCCTGCAGTGGCGCCGCAGCCGCACGCCGAAGGCCCCACCCGGACCGTGACGAGATTGCCCGCGGGCGCCCGAGGCCCTAGAAAGCGGTGGCGACCTCGGGGGGGCGGCCCACCCGTGCGGCATGACGACCCTCCGAGCCAGGAACCTCGACAAGCTCGGGCGCGAGCCCTTCGACGTCCTCGTCGTCGGCGGCGGCATCAACGGCGCCGTCGCGGCGGCCTGCCTCGCGGTGCGCGGGGCGCGGGTCGCGCTCGTGGACCGCGGCGACTTCGCGGGGCTCACCAGCCAGAGCTCCTCGAACCTCGCGTGGGGCGGCATCAAGTACATGGAGAGCTTCGAGCTCGGCCTCGTGCGCAAGCTCTGCAAGTCGCGCAACCACCTCATCGCGAGCTACCCCTCGACGGTGCGGGAGATCCGCTTCTACGTCGCCCACGAGCGCGGCTTCCGCCACCCACTGTGGCTGCTCGTGCTCGGCGCCTGGCTCTACTGGCTCATCGGCGGCTTCTTCACGCGCGCCCCGCGCCGACTGTCGCTCGCGACGATCGAGCGCGAGGAGCCGATCGTCGATCCGGCGCGCTGCGACGGGGGCTTCGAGTACTCCGACGCCTACCTGCACGACAACGACGCGCGTTTCGTGTGGGGCTTCGTGCGCCGCGCGCTCGACCACGGCTGCGTGGCGGCGAACTACGTCGAGTCGCTCGGCGCACGGCGGCAAGACGATCTGTGGCACGTGCGGGTGCGCGACGGCCTCGGGGGACGCGAGCTCGAGGTGCGGGCGCGCGTGCTCGTGAACGCGGCCGGCCCCTACGTGGACGCCCACAACGCGCTCTCGGGCCAGACGACGCGCACGCACCACGCCTTCTCGAAGGGCATCCACCTGCTCGTCGACCGGCTCACGCCGAGCCAGCGCGTGCTCACCTTCTTCGCGGACGACGGCCGCCTCTTCTTCGTCATCCCGATGGGCCCGCGCACCTGCATCGGCACGACCGACACGAAGGTCGAGGACCCCGAGACCGAGGTCACGGCCGAGGACCGTCGCTTCGTGCTCGCGAACATCAACAAGCGCCTGCGCCTGCCGCGCCCGCTCACCGAGGCGGACGTCATCGCCGAGCGCTGCGGGGTGCGACCGCTCGCGATCCAGGGCGACCGCGGGGGCCCGGTCGACTGGATGAAGCTGTCGCGCAAGCACGTCGTCGAGGTGAACGAGGCCGAGCGGCACCTGTCGGTCTTCGGCGGCAAGCTCACCGACTGCATCAACGTGGGCGAGGAGCTGTGCCGCCTCGCGCGCCGGCTCGGGGTCGTGCTCGCGCATCCCCGGCGCCGCTGGTACGGCGAGCCGGGGGCCGAGCTGCGCCGCGAGTTCTTCGACCAGGCGGCGCGCATGGAGCTCGACGCCCTGACCTCGCCGCACTCCTCGGAGGTGCTCTCGCTGCGCCTGTGGCGCCGCTACGGCGCCGATGCGCTGGCCCTGCTCGAGAGCATCCGCGCCGATCCGCACGCCGCCGAGCTGCTCATCGAGGGAGCCGGGTACCTGCGCTGCGAGATCGAGCTCGCGGCGCGCCGCGAGATGGTGAGCAAGCTCGAGGACTTCCTGCGCCGCCGCTCGAAGATCGCGCTCGTCATCCGCCACGAGGACGTGATGGCCGCCCCGGGCTTGCGGGAGGCCTGCCGCATCCTCTTCGGCGCCGAGGCCGACGAGAAGCTCGCGGAGTACGCGCGGCGGCACGGACGCGGACACGAAACACGCGACGGCGCCGCGGTCGACAGGAACAGGATTGCCAACGAGCAAAACAGGACCTAACGTACGAGATTCCTGCCGCCGCCGAGGAGCATCCGATGACGAAGACCGCGCTGCGACGCTTGCTGGGATCCGGGTTGGCCATTGCTGCTTCCGCCTACGGGAGTCAGGCGCTCGCGCAGGTGCCCCAGAGCATCACGCAGCAGGGCCGCCTGTACGACGGAAACGGGCAGCCGATCACGGGCCCGCTCGACGTGGCGTTCTCGCTCTACACGAGCGCCGGAGCGGCGACACCGATCTGGAGCGAGACCCACACCATCACGTTCGACGACGGTTACTTCTCGGTGACGCTCGGCACGATCGACCCGATGGATACGACCGTGTTCGACGGCTCGGTGCGCCACCTCGGCATCAAGGTCGGCACCGACCCCGAGATGACGCCGCGCGCCGCCGTGCACAGCGTTCCCTACGCGATCCTCGCGGGCGACGTCACCGGCGACATCCACCCGAACTCGGTCATCGTCAACGGCACCACGGTCATCGACGACACCGGTGCCTGGGTGGGCGGCTCGAGCGGCCTCGTCGGCCCGACGGGCCCCACCGGGCCGGCCGGCAGCAACGGCGCGACCGGCCCCGCCGGCGCCGATGGCGCGATCGGGCCCACTGGTCCCGCGGGTGCCAAGGGCGCCACCGGCGCCACGGGCACGCAGGGAGCTGCCGGCGCGGTCGGGCCCACCGGTCCGCAGGGCGTCGTCGGCGCGGTCGGGCCTACCGGTCCGCCGGGGACCGCCGGCGCAGTCGGCGCCGTCGGACCGACCGGGCCCGCGGGCGCCAAGGGTGCAACCGGTGCCACGGGCGCGGTCGGGCCCACCGGTCCGCAGGGGACCGCCGGCGCAGTCGGCCCCGTCGGACCGACCGGGCCCGCAGGAGCGAACGGCGCGATCGGCCCGACGGGGCCGAGCGGGTTCTTGGGCGGCGGCAACGCATCCAGCGGCAGCATCACCGTCACGGCTACCTGCACCGCAAACTGGATCGGAGGGGGCGTCACGGTGGCGGTGGGGGCGAATCGCTACGTCCAGGTCCACTCACACGCGATGGCGTCCCCGACATCGGGCAGCGCCGCACTCGCGTTCTTCAACTCCGCCTGCTACCGGCCCGCGGGCGGCGGTGCCGTGATCGGCGAGAGCTACCGCACGGCGCAGTGGTTCCAGGGCACCCAGGGCACCAACCAGACGCCACTGTCCGTCAACTGGCTGTTCGGGCCGCTGCCGGCGGGCAACTACGAGTTCGGGCTGTGCTCGTCCAAGATCTGCATCGGCACACCGCCCAACTACCTCATCGACTACATCGAGACCACGGCGGTCCAGTTCTAGCCGACAATCAAGCGATGAACCGTGGGCCCGTCGGCCCACGGTAGCTTGATTTTCGGGGCCCACGCAGCGGAGCGGCGCCTACTGGAACTGCTGCGTCGAGGCGACGACGCTGCCGGGCGTGAAGCCCGGGAAGGAGTCGACGAGCTGCTGGCCGTCGAGCCCCGTGATGCGGAGCTCGAAGCTGCCGGCTCCGAAGCCGCCGTCGTCGTTGAGCGTGCCGTCGACCTCGCGCCGCAGGGCGAACCAGTCGGCGTGGTTCGCGCTCCGCACCTCGACCGAGGCGAGCGGGACGCGCGCGTTGCGCAGCCAGAAGCTCGTCCACCACTCGTTCGCGCCCGTCTGCCACTGGTACCGGAGGGTGCCGGTGTCGGGACACCGGGCGAGCTGCCACGTCATCGGCCGCGGGTGCTCGGGGGTCCCGAGGGGGTCGAGCTCGTAGATGCCGTCGTAGGTCTCCGGGCTGACGTCCATGTCGCCCTCGGCGTTCGAGACGCCCGTCGTCACGATGCGCACGACGGCCGTACGGCCCAGCCGCGTCGTCACGAGCGCGCAGGCGTCGCAGAGCGAGCCGTCGCCGTTCCAGGCGAGATCGACACCTGCGAGGTAGACCCCCTCGAGCGCCTGGATCTCGGGCGCATACGGCCCGCAGGAGTTCGTCCACACGGTCTCGGCGAAGTCGACCGGACCGAGGTGGTAGTCGCCCGCGTGGAGGTCGCCGTAGAGATCGCCGCCGCCGAAGCCCCCGGTGGCGGGCCCGGCGCCCGTACCGCTGCCCGCGCCAGCGCCCGTGCCCTGGCCGGCACCCGCGCCGCCGTTCGACCCACCGGACGAGCCACAGGCCGCGACCGCGAGGCCACCCACGCACACGAGCCCAATGCCGATCCGCATGACCGCGCCCATGCCCGACAGCCTATCAGGCTCTTCGGTCCCCAAGTCGACCGCGAACCGCTATATTCGGGCGACCCCATGCATGCCTTGCGCTCCCCGCTCTCCGCCGCCTCGCTGTGTCTGCTCCTCGCGGCCCCGGCCGCCCTCTCGCTCGCGGCCTGCGAGTCGAGCGACGAGACCGAAGCGCCCCAGCCGACCCTCACCGGCGCTGCGGGGGTCACGATCACCGAGGTCTCGATCTACCAGGGCGTGAAGCGCACGCTCGCCCAGAACGGCCAGCCCGTGGCGGCGAACGTGCCGCTCGTGGCCGAGCGGACGGCGCTCGTGCGCGTGTTCTACGGCGCCGCGCCGGAGGCCGTGGGTCAGAGCCTCGTCGGCCGGCTCGAGATCACGGGGCGCGCGCCGCTCGACGTGCCCTTCACCGCGGCTGCGGCCTCGCTCGAGCACGACCTCGCGACCACGCTCAACTTCGACGTGCCCGCCGAGTGGATGACCGATCCGTTCGGCTATCGCGTCTCGATCCTCTCGCTCGGCTTGGCCGACAACGCCGCGGCGCACTACCCGGTGGGCGCGCCCGAGATCTTGCCCGTCGAGGGCCCGCGCAACGTCTTTCGCGTCGTCATCGCACCGTTCGAGTACAACGCCGACGGCTCGGGCCGCGTGCCCGACACCTCGCCCGCGGCGGTCGAGAGCTTCCGGCAGCGGCTCCTGCAGCTCTACCCGGTCTCGAACGTGGAGGTGACGGTGCGCGCGCCGGAGCCGTGGAACCAGGCGATCCAGCCCGACGGCACCGGCTGGCAGGAGGTCGGCATCCGGCTGTTCGGCATCCGCAACAACGAGGCGCCGAGCCAAGACTACTACTACTTCGGCCTGTTCGATCCGGCGGCCTCCTTCTTCCAGTTCTGCGGCATGGGCTGCCTGCTCGGCGTCACGCTCCTCAACGACACCCCTGCCGACGTCGGCAATCCGCAGCTCCGGCTCGGGCTCGGCGTGGGCTTCCCCGAGTACGCGCGCGACACGATGGCCCACGAGCTCGGTCACGCGCACGGGCGCGAGCACGTGAACTGCGGGCAGGGGCTCGATCCGCAGAGCATCGACCCGAACTACCCCTACAGCGGGCAGACCATCGGCGCCTGGGGTTTCGACATCGTGAACCACGCGCTCGTCGATCCGGCCGTGTACAGCGACATCATGGGCTACTGCGACACGCAGTGGATCAGCGACTACAACTTCGCCGCCTTGCTCGCGCGCGGCAAGAACGTGAACCTGCCGCGCTACCACGAGCCCGTCGCGCGCGTGCGCTACGAGCTCGTCGCGGTGGGCGCCGACAGCGCGGCCTTCGCCGAGCCCGCCGAGCTCGCGCCGCTCGCAGGCCCGACGGTGCGCGCGAAGCTCCGCCGTGCCGGCGGGAGCGAGGTCGAGGTCGGGGCGCACTACTTCGCCTACGACCACCTGCCCGGCGGCTGGCTCCTGTTCCCGGCCGGCGAGGAGCGGGTCGTCCGCGCCGAGCTCGCGCTCGGCGGGCGCACCTTCGTCGCCGCGCGCCCCTGAGCGCCCCGGCGGGCGAGGGCGCGCCCGGGCCTAGCCGCGCCCGCACTCGAGCACGACCTTGATGGCGCCGCTCCGCTTGTCGGAGGCCGCGCGAATCGCGTCCTGCCAGCGACCGAGCGGAAAGCGGTGGGTGATGAGGCCCTCGGTGTCGAGCTGGCCCGCACGGAGCAGTCGCGCCGTGAGATCGAAGGTCGAGAGCCGCTCGCCCTGCCAGGTCTCGCCGCCGTGGGCGAGCGCGCCCCGCACGTCGAGCTCCTCGAACAGCAAAGGCGAGAGGTCGAGCGCGAGGCGCGCGAGGTGCACGCCCACGACGACGAGAGTCCCGCCCGGCCGGGCGAGCCGGAGCGCGCGCCCGAGCGTGTCGGCGGTGGCCACGCAGTCGTAGACGACGTCGAAGCCACCGATGAGCGTGCGGTTGCCGAAGTAGCCGTGGAAGAGCTCGGCACCCGTCAGGCGCGCCGTCGCCTCGAGCCAGTCGCCGTCGACGAGCTCGGCACCGAAGCGCTCGGCCGCGCGTCGCTGCTGCGGGTGGCGCGCCACGGCGCAGACCCGCGCCTCGGGCGCGAGCGCGCGCAGGGCCTGCAGGGTCGCGAGGCCGATGATGCCGCAGCCGATGACGAGCGCGCGCCCGCCCGGCGGCGGCAGCGCGCGCAGGGCCGCCCGTACGCCGCAGGCGAGCGGCTCGAGCAGCACGGCCGCGTCGTCGGGCAGGTCGTCGGGGGCGCGCCACACCTCGGACTCGTGGCAGGCGTAGCCGTCCGACCAGCCGCCGCCGATCCCCTCCGGGCCGCGGCGCGCGCCGCAGCGCTCGCACACGCAGTAGTCGCCGCGCGCGCAGGCCGCGCACGCGGGCTCGAGCTCCTGGCTGTGGCAGGTCGGACCCAGAAAGCGCGACTGCATGACCACGCGATCCCCGGGGCGGAGGCTCGTCACCGCCGGGCCCACGCGTCGGACCGTGCCGAGCACCTCGTGGCCGAGGTACACGCGCCCGGCACGCGGCAGGGCCGCTGCGTGGGTACGCGGATCGACGTCGCCGTGGACGAGGTGCAGATCGCTGGCGCACACGCCGCACGCCTGGTTCTCGACCTCGACGAAGCGCGGGCCCGCGAGCACGGGCTCGACCTCGCCGAGTCGCACCGGTGCCGTGCGCGCGAAGTAGGCCCCCGACCACACCCGCCCGAGCGCCTGCGTGACGAGCACGCGCGGCACGGACACCTCGAAGAAGACGGCACGCATGAGAGCTCCTCGGGCGACGGCGGAGTTGAAAACCTCGCCCGCTTCGCGCACATTGACACGAGCACCATGCAGCAGGAGAGCGACGCGGTGAAGAGCGCGCACCGCATGGCACGAAGCGCCGCGCCCGCACGGGTGCCGCGGCCGACGACGGGCCGAGCTTGGGCGGGGCGCGCGATCCTCGTGCTCGCCGCGCTCGCCGCGGGCTCCCTCGTCGGCGCCTGCCGCCAGATCGACTCGCCCGCCCCGATGCCGAAGTCGGCCAAGCCTCCGCCCGCGCTCGCCGCGGGCTGCGAGACGGACGGCGGCCTCGACTGCCCGCCGGAGTGCTCGGACTACTTCGCGCCGGACGACGGCGGCTTCACGAGCTGCGGCTCGACCCGCTGAGCCGCACGGCCTCGGCGGGCGTGGTAGGCTCCGGGCGCGTCCCCTCGACAGGAGTACGAAGATGCGCGCTCTGGTAGGCCTCGGTGTGGTTGTCGCTCTGCTCGCTGGCTGCAACGACGGCGGCGGCGCCCGGCAAGACAAGGCCCCACCCGCGAGCGCGGCACCCGCCTCGGTCGCGACGCACAAGCCCGCCTCGACCATCATCCTGCGGGCCGCCAACGGCGGCAGTCACGAGATCTACGCCGTCGACGAGCACGGCGCGCACGCGACGCGGCTCTCGCGCCCGGGCACCGACACGACCTACGCCGGCACGCTCCCCGGGCGGCGCGTCGTGCTCGCCGTCCACGGCGCCGACCACGCGGTCGCCTCGCTCGAGGTCGTGGCACTCGACGGCTCGGAGCGCCGCGAGCTCGGCGCGCTCGAGCCCGGGCGCTTCGCGCGCGTCGTGCAGGCCAAGGCGGACGGCGAGGTGCTCGCGCTCGAGCTGGGGCGCGCGCAGGACCTCGGCAAGAGCGACGTCGTCGTGGTGCGGCCGGGCGCGGCCCCCGCGCTCGCCGCCGAGAACGCGACGCTGGTGGCGCTCGCCGCGGGCCGGGTGGCCTTCATGACGGGCGGGTCGCTCAGGAGCACGGCGCTCGACGGCAGCGACGCGCGCACGCTCGGCGCGGACGACGCCGAGGACCGCGTGGTCGAGGTGCGCGGCGAGCGCTTGCTCCTGACGATCCACGCGGCCGTGCTCGGCGACGTGCGGGTCGTGAAGATCGACGGCAGCGCGCGCGTCGACATCGGCACCCCCGAGGCAGACGACCGCCCGGTCGGCTTCGCCGGCGACACGCGCGTGGTCGTGACGCGCGCCGCCGGCGACGCCCGCGCGATCGAGGCCGTGGGCGTCGACGGCAAGGACGCGCGCACGCTCGCCGCGGGCACGGTCGCGGCCCACGCGATCGCACCCACCGGCGACGTCGTGTTCTCGGACGGCGCGGGCGCGCTCGGCACCGCGAGCGCCGCGACCACCGCGAGCGCCGCGCCCCGCACGCTCGACCCCGCGGCCGGCACGAAGGTGAGCGCCGTCAAGGTCCTCGGCGAGCGCGTCTTCTACCTCGGCGGCGAGGGCGGCTCGACCCTGCGGACGGCACGGCTCGACGGCAGCGGCGCGACGACGCTCTGTGCCGAGCCCACCTGGCGTCCCTTCTTCGCGACCGTCACGCCCGACGGCCGCGCCATCTTCTACCGCGCGCTCGTGGGGCAGCTCGAGGGCGGCCGGCTCTACTCCGTCAAGCTCGACGGCACCGGGCTCGAGCCGCTCGGCAACGACGTGGTGAGCCCGGACGGCTCGGCCTTCACGACGCCGCTGTCCGATCAGGACTTCGAGGCGGTGACCGTCAACGGGCGCATCGTCTTCGAGGCCGAGTTCCACGAGGGCGCCCCGCACCTGCTCGTGACCGACGGGGGCAAGCGCGCCCTGCGCCTGCTCGACCGCGACGATCTGAGGTTCGTGGCGCTCGTCGAGTGACGTCGCGCAGGCGCGCCCGCGCCCGCGAAGCGTGGTAACTTGGCCTTTCGGTCCGATGTCGTCGGGCCAGGGGAAGGTGCCACATGCTTCGAAGCTCGCGCTCGCGCGCCGCCTTGGCGCTCGCCGTGACCACCGCGCTCGCGCTCGCCGCCGGCTGCACGTCCTCGGCCGAGGATCTGTTCAGCCACGGCACGACCTCGCAGACGGGCACCGGCGGCAGCTCGACGAGCTCGAGCCAGGGCGGCTCGGGTGCGGTCGGTGCCGGCGGCACCACCAACCCGGGTGGCGCCGGTGGTGGCGGCGGGACGACCACGACGACGAGCACCTCGTCGACCACCACCACCACCACCACGACCGGTCAGGGCGGCAGCGGGGGCGGCCCCGTGTGCCCGCTCGCCTGCGGCGGGAGCGAGAGCTGCGGCGTCGGACACACCGGGCTCGACGACGACTGCGACGGCACCGTGGACGAGGGCTGTCCCTGCGTCCCCGGCACGGCGCAGGCCTGCTTCCGGGGTGACCCGGGCCTGATCTGGGAGCCGGGCTGCTTCACCGGCACGCAGCTCTGTCAGAACGGCAGCTGGGGACCGTGCGTCGGCGGGGTGCACGCCATCGACGGCTGCGCGCTGCCCGAGCCGGACTGCCACGCCATCGAGACCCTGCCCTTCGTGCCCATCGACCTCTGGTCCGGCACCGGCGCCTTCAGCAACGGCGCGACCGGCGAGTCCTTCACCGTGACCTGCCCGCCTGGGGTGGCGAGCTGCTCGCCGGTCGGCGGCTCGACGCCGCCGGATGCCTACCGCGCCGTCCGCGCCGGCCAGTACATGGTCCACTACACGAAGCAGTCGCCTCCCGGCAGCTGCGACTTCCCGCTCGTCGTGCGGGCGCCGGGCCTGCGCGTCGAGCTCGACTGGGATCTGCCAGGGGTGGACATCGATCTGCACGTCCACGAGCCGCAGACGACGACGCCGTGGTCGATGCAGGGGCAGAGCCAGGCCGACTGCGGCTGGGCCAACTGCAAGGCGCAGCACTTCACGCAACCGATGGCGAGCTCACCGAACTGGTTCGCGGGCGTGGCGCCGCCCGAGGCCGTCGACTGGTGGCTCGAGCCGCTCTTCGAGGCGAACGCCTGCTACTTCGCCCCGCGCAACGAGGGGCAGACGTGGCAGCAGTTCGGGCAGGGCTGCCACAACCCGCGGCTCGACATCGACACCATCACCTGCAACGCCGCGCAGACCGATCTCGACCAGAACGACTACTGCCTGCCCGAGGTCGTCAGCGTGGACTACCCGCCCATGGGCGCGTGGACGCGCATCGGCGTCCACTACTACTCCGGGCACCAGACGCCGAGCAACGCACACCCGCGCGTGCGCGTGCACTGCGGCGGTGCCCTCGGGGCGGAGCTCGGACCGCAGGGCTACGACGCGCCGGTGACCTTCGCGCCCGCCGAGGGCGTCGATCCGCAGACCGGCGTCCTGTGGCTCGTGGCGGACGTGCGCTTCGTCGCCGACCCGTGCCTCGGGCTGCGCTGCGAGGTCAAGCCGCTCTTCGCGGACCCCTTGCTGCAGACGCCGCTCCGCACGACGGGGCCCGCGGCCGGCCAGACCTTCGCGCCACCGTACCCCTGAGGCGCGCCGCGGGAGCGCGCGCGCTCACAGCACCATCGTCCGACGCCCCTCGACGATGACACGCCGCTCAAGGTGCGCGCGGACGGCGCGCGCGAGCACGACGCGCTCCACGTCGCGCCCGACGCGCACGAGGTCGTCGGGCCCCATCTCGTGGCTCACGCGCGCCACGTCCTGCTCGATGATCGGCCCCTGATCGAGGTCCTTCGTGGCGTAGTGGGCCGTGGCGCCGATGAGCTTCACGCCCCGAGCGTGCGCCTGGTGGTAGGGCTTGGCGCCCTGGAACGCGGGCAGGAACCCGTGGTGGATGTTGATCACGGTCGGCACCTCGCGCAGCAGCTCGTCGCTCAGGATCTGCATGTAGCGAGCGAGCACCACGAGGTCGATGTGGTGGCGGCGCAGCTCCGCGACCACCTGTCGCTCCTGCTCGCGCTTGGTCTCGGGCGTCACCGGCAGCGCGACGAAGGGGATCCGGAAGCTCTCGGCCACGGGCTCGAGCGCGGCGTGGTTCGAGATGACGACCGGGATCTCGCAGCGCAGCTCACCCGAGCGCTGCCGCAGGACGAGGTCGTACAGGCAGGTCGGGTCCTTGGTGACGAGCAAGGCCATCCGCGGCAGCACGTCGGAGTAGCCGACGCTCCAGGTCGCGCCGAGCCGCTCTGCGCAGAGCTCGAAGCTCGCCTCGAGCGCCTTGCGCCCCGCCGAGCCGCCGAGCTTGCGGGCCGCCTCGGGCGCCGCGAGCCCGCCGAGATCGACCACGAGGCGCATGAAGAAGCGGGGCCCCGCCTCGGCGTGCACGTCGGTGTGGTTCGAGGCGTCGAGGATGTTGAGGCCGAGCTCGTAGAAGAAGCCGGAGAGGCGCGCGACGAGGCCGCGCTGGTCCGGTGCCGACACGAGGAAAGAGGCGGTGATGATCGGGTCCAAGGTGAGGCGCCGTATCGTGCGACTGGCTCCGGGCCGCAAGCCCGCAGGGGCCGGCCCCCGATCCTGCCCGCGCCTTTCCAACGGGCGCCTCCGGGCGTAAAACTGGCGCATGTCTTTTCGTCGGCTTCGCGCGACCCAGCCGCCCCCCGCCGCGCTCCTCGTCGGCGCCGCGCTGCTCTGCACCCCGCTCGCGCTCCTGTCCGCCGGCGCGTGCGCCAAGGGCGAGAAGAGCGGCACCGGGGGCAGCGGCGGCGCGACGACGAGCTGGACGACCTCGTCGTCGGGTGCGACCGGCGGCACGAGCCAGGGCGGCGGCGGCGCGGGGGGCACGACCACGAGCTCGTCGACCACGACGAGCTCGTCGACCACCTCGTCGACCACCTCGTCGACCACGACGTCGAGCACCGGCACGGGCGGGGCCGGGGGCGACGGGGGCACCGGCGGCAGCGGCGGCGCGGGCGGAGGCGGCGTGATCTACCAGCACACCGTGAACCTCGCCGACAACGGCGTGAACGACTTCGTCGTCGTCGACGAGCGCTTCAACTCGTCGTCGATGGACGGCAACCCGAATCCCCCCGACGAGTCCTACTACGGCTTCTTCGCCTGGGACTCGACCTACCTCTACGTGGGCATGCAGGGGCCCGACATCGCGAGCAACGACGCGAACAAGCTCGTGGTGCTCTACATCGGCGGGCCCGCCGGCACGACGGCGGGCTACACCTACAACACCCAGCAACCGACGCTCCCCTTCGGGGCGCGCTGGCACCTGCACTGGAGCGCCGCCAACAACGACACCGTCGCCTACCAGTGGAACGGCGCGGCCTGGCTCGACGCCGCGTGGGTCTTCGCCGGCGACGTGTACAAGAGCGGCACCTACCTCGAGCTGCGCATCCCGCTCGCCGACCTCGGCAACCCGAGTGTGGTCGACCTGCACCTAGGCATGATCAACCGCGCGAACGGCGTCGAGGCGAGCTACGCGGCCGTGCCGTCGAACTCCTACGTGGACGGCTACGACCGCAACTACGCCCACTACTTCGAGTTCGATCTGTCCGGTCCGGGCGTGCCGACCACCTACACACCGCTTTGACCACCCGATTGCGCGGGCCGGCACACGACGCATTGCCTCACCTCGCGCGGCGTGTAACCTGGGCCAGGTGACCGCCGCAGACCGCATCAAGATCTGCCAGCTCGTCGCCGGCATCCTCGTGTCGGACGAGCACTTCTCCGAGGCCGAGCAGTCCTTTCTGCAGCGGGTCTACGCGCGTTGCGGCCTGCCGACGGACGAGTGGGCGACCCTCGAGCCCATCCCGGTCGGCGAGGCCTCGGCCGCGCTCCGCGCCCTGCCCGAGGACGCCCGGGTGAAGGTCGCCGCCCTGCTCGTCGAGGCCGCGGTCGCCGACGGCGTCGTCGACGCGCGCGAGCGCGTGTACCTGCTCGTCGCGGCGGCCGCGATGGGCATCGATGCCGTCGTGATGGAGCAGCGCATCGCGCGGCGGCTCGAGATCTACGCCGAGCGCGGCCCCGCGAGCAATCCCTGAGGGGACGCAGCGGGGCCGGCGCGGCGCGCGCTCCCGCGAGCGGGGTTGCGTCAGCCCGGCGTCTCGCTCCCGGCCGGATCGTCGCTGCCGCCGGTGCCGCCGCCGTGGTCGTCGGCCGGGTCGGGGCCGTCGTCCGCGGCGTCGTCGCTGCCCTCGCCGTCGACGTCGTCCGACCAGAGCTCGGTCTCGGCCGACACGTGGACGAGCTCGCCGAGCACCTCGAAGGTGCCGCCGTCCGCGGACAGCGTGAAGTTGTCCGCGTCCACCAGGAGCTCGATCTTCGCGTCGTCGAGCGCACCCTCGAGGCGCAGATCGCGCGCGACGAAGGTCGCGTCGCCGGGCGCCGCGGGCACGGCCGGCAGCGGGCGCGAGGCGCGCGCGAAGACGGGCGTCCCCGACGCGAGCGCGCCCTCGAGCGTCGCGACCCATGCGGCCGCCGTCGCGTCGGCGCCGCTCGCGTCGCGCAGGCGCGTCGCCGCGTCGAACGCGACCACGAGCCCATCGAGGTCGAGGGTCACGCTGCCCGCGGCGTCGACCGCGACGACGCGGCCCTCTACGTGCTCCTCGCCGTGTCCGGGCTCGAGCTCCACCTCGATCGCATGCATCGACGCATCGAGCTTGATCTCGATGCGCTGCGCCCCGCCCGCGAGCGTCGCGGCGAGCTCCGGCGCCGTCAGCGCCTGCGCCGCGGTGCCCACGCCGCCCGGCGCGCCCTGGCAGCCCACCATCCACATTCCCAGCGTCCACATCGATGCCTGCACGGCTCGCTTCATGTTGGTCTTGCTCCTGTGTCCATCCGGCGCCGCGTCGTCGCGGCCGGTTCGGCAGGTGAGATGACGCGGCGCGACGCAGGGTTCAGCGCGCGCGTGCCTCGGCGTGTTCTCGCGGTACACGCGGAATGCCGGGGGCGGGTTGCGCGGCGGCCCGCGCGGGCGTGGGCGCGTGCCGCGCGCGCCTCGCCGCGCCGGATCACGGCGTGACCAGGTGGATCGCGGGCGCCTCGCGCGCGGGGGCTGCGCTTGCCGCCGAGCGCCAGAACGCGCCGCAGTTTTGGCGCCCGGAGCGCGCGCGTCGACCCGCGACGGCGCGCTCTCGCCCCTGGCCCCCGCATTGCACTGACTTGCGCCCGGCGCGTGGGCACGACGCAGCGCGGAGCGCGCGCGGCGCGACGCAGGCAGGGATGGAGGCCGTCATGAAGCAGGCATGGGCGCTCGGGGCGATGGGGCTCGTGTGGACCGGGCTCGCGGTGGCGTGTGGGCAGGGGGAGGGCTCGCTCCTCGAGCCCCACGGCGCCGGCACCGGCGGCGACGGCACCGCCGCGAGCGGCACCGGCGCCGCGCCCCACGGCACCGGCGGCGATCTCGGTCTCGCGGTCGGCGGCCAGGGCCAGGGCGGCGGCATCCCGAGCGGCAACGGCTTCTGCGGCTCGGATCTCACCGGCACGCTGCGCGACTTCACGACCGCGCACCCCGACTTCGAGTACGCGATCGCGGTCGACCCGGGGCTCGTCGCCCCGACGCTCGGCGCCGACGGCCGGCCCACCTACGCCGGCGGGCCCGACGGCACGATCACGACCCACGGACCGGGCTACTTCGCCGAGTGGTTCCACGACGTGCCGGGCGTGAACGTCGCGCTGCCGTTCACGCTGACGCTGGCCGAGGGCGCGGGCGACGTGCGCACCTACGACAACTCGGCCTTCTTCCCGCTCGACGGGCAGGGCTTCGGCGACGAGGGCAACGCGCACAACTACCACTTCACCTTCGAGCTCCACACGAAGTTCCTCTACCAGGGCGGGGAGATCTTCCGCTTCACGGGCGACGACGACCTCTTCACCTTCATCAACGGCCGGCTCGCCATCGACCTCGGCGGGGTGCACGGCGCCATGTCGAGCGAGGTCGATCTCGACGCCTCGGCCGCCGCCCTCGGCCTCGCCGCGGGCGAGATCTACACGCTCGACGTGTTCTTCGCGGAGCGGCACACGACCGAGTCGAACTTCCGCATCGACACGACGCTCGCCTTCGTGGACTGCGGGGGCGGCGAGGTGCACTGACGCGCGCGCCTTGCCGTTGGGTACGAGGCCGCCGGATTGGGGACGCGCGGGGACGCGCGCTCCCCGGTGGCCGCTCGGCTCGCGCCCCTCTAGGATGGCCGCCGCATGCGGCTCTTGCGCGCGCACGGCTTCTCGCTCCTGCTCATCCTGTCCATCGCGGGCGGGATGGTGCTCGGCCAAACCTCACCCGCGACGGCCAAGGCGCTGCGGCCGCTCGGCGATCTGTTCCTCAACCTCATCTTCATGCTCGTCGTGCCGCTCACCTTCTTCACGGTGAGCTCGGCCATCGCGTCGACCCGGAGCACGAAGAAGCTCGGCCGCATCTCGGGGAGCATGCTCGGCGTGTTCCTGTTCACGAGCCTCGCAGCCGCCGCGGGCGCGCTCGTCTTCATGCTGGTGGTCGAGCCCGCCCCGGGCGCCGGTCTCGAGCTCCGCGCCCCCGAGCTCGCGACGCCACCGTCGCTCGCCGAGCAGCTCGTGCGCGCCGTCAGCGTGTCGGACTTTCCCGAGCTCATCTCGCGAAAATCCATGCTGCCGCTCATCCTCTTCGCCGTGGCAGTCGGGCTCGCGACCCTGCAGCAGAAGGACAAGGCCGCGGACTTCGGGCGCATGCTCTCGGGCGGCGCAGCCGTCTTCATGCGCCTCGTCGACTACGTGCTCTACCTCGCGCCGGTGGGGCTCTTCGCCTGGTTCGGCGCGACCTTCGTCGACACCGGCGCCGAGCTCGCCACGAGCTACCTCGCGATCTTCGTCGCCTACTACGCCTTCGCGGGCCTCTACTTCGTCTTCGGCTTCTCGGCCTACGCCTACGCGGCGGGCCGCACGCGCGGGCTCGCGCGCTTCTGGGCGCACATGCTGAAGCCCTCGCTCACGGCCCTCGGCACCTGCTCGAGCATGGCCACCATGCCGGTGAACCTCGAGGCAGCGCCGAAGATGGGCGTGCCCGAGGACGTGTGCGAGGTCGTGATCCCGGTCGGCGCGGCCCTCCACAAGGACGGCTCGGTCATCGGCGGCGTCGCCAAGATCCTCTTCGCGCTGAGCCTCTTCGGCCAGCCGCTCGGCGCCGGCGAGCTCGTGGCGACCGTGGGGGTCGCCGTGCTCGTCGGCGTCGTGATGGGCGCCATTCCGAGCGGTGGCATGCTCGGCGAGCTGCTCATCCTGTCGGTGTTCGGCTTTCCCCCCGAGACGCTGCCACTGCTGGCGGCGATCAGCATCCTCATCGACCCGGTGGCGACGCTGCTCAACGCGACCGGCGACAACGTCGCGGCGATGATGGTGACGCGCCTCGTTGACGGCGACGTGTGGCGCACGCCGCCCGCGGCTCCGCAACCCACCGCCGAGCCCGCCGGAGGCGACAAGGGCTGACGACAGCCGAGACCGCCCCACCGCGGCGAGGCGTCGAGCCGGGCGCCCCTCGGTGGCCGGGCCGTCCGTCCGTCAGTCGATGTGCGGCTGGAGCATCCACTTCACGAACCACGAGCGCCGCTCGGGCTCGCGGTCGAGGCACACGATGCCGCCCGGCTGGAAGCGCACCACGCGCCGCTCCGCCGTGCCGGTCACGAGCAGCCCCGTGAGCTGCTCGAGGAACGGCACGTGACCGACGAGCATGAGGTTCTCGGCCGGGTCGAGGTAGGCGCGGAGCGCGCCCGGGTCGTCGCCGGGCGCCAGGCCCTGGCGCGCCACGACGCCGCCCGCCGGCGCGAGCAGCTCCGCGAGGAGCTTCGCCGTCTCCTTCGCTCGCGGCTTGCCGCCGTGGAAGATGCGCGCCGGCGCGACGCCGTAGCCCTTCGCCACCGTGCCGATGCGCGTCACGTCCGCGCGACCCTCGTCGCTGAGCCCGCGCTCCGGATCGTCGGACTCGGCAGTTTTGCCATGCTGTACCAGAAAGAGCGCCATGTTCCCTGCCTCCCGCGCGTGCGCGCTCAGCGCGCGCCCTCGAGCCACTTCCGGGTGAACGCTGCGGCGTCGCCGTAGCTCTTCTCCAGGTTGCCGACGACGTGCTTCTCGACCATGCCGCCGATGGCGAACACCGACACCACGATCTGCCCCTCGACGATGCGCCGCACGCCACCTGGCAGCGCCTCGAAGGCGAGCGTCCCCGAGATGGAGACCTTGCCGGGGAGCACCCCGGGCGTCGTGCGGAAGCGCCCGCGGTAGCGGCCGACCTCGTACTCGAGCTCCTCGTCGAGGGTGAGCTTCTTGCCGCCGAGCAGCTTCGCCATGGGCGCCGGGATCTCGCGCTCGGGCTCGAGCCGCACGTGTCGCACGATGCGCTCCGGGCCGCG
>JADLAB010000361.1 GCA_020848455.1 Polyangiaceae bacterium | reverse complement strand
GGCGCCGCGGCACGTTCGCCGGCCGGCGACCGGGAGTATGATGCGCCATGCCGATCCTGCGTGACGAGGAGCTCAAGTGCAGCGAGCTGCGCCTGTGGAAGCTGATCGAGGAGCGCACGCGCCCCGGCGCCGACACGGCGAGCATCGACCAGCGCATCTGGGACCTGTTCGGCGACTCGTGGGCGGTCGTGTTCACCGACCTCGCGGGCTTCTCGCGCCAGACGGCCTCCTTCGGGATCGTCCACTTCCTGCAGGTCATCTTCGAGAAGAAGCGCATCCTCTTGCCCATCGTGTCGGACCACGGCGGGATCGTCGTCAAGGTCGAGGCCGACAGTTTCCTCCTCTTGTTCAAGCGGGCGCGGACGGCGCTCGACTGCGCGATCGCGATGCGCCACGCGTGCGCGGTCTACAACGGGACGCGGCCCCCCGAGCACCAGATCTTGCTCTGCCAGGGCGTCGGCTACGGGGAGATCCTGCGCGTCGGCGACTACGACGTGTTCGGCCGCGAGGTGAACGCCGCGAGCAAGCTCGGCGAGGACACCGCTCGGGCGGGCGAGATCTTGCTCACCGAGGCGGCGCGCGCCGCGTGCGGCGACGACGAGCGCGGGGCCTTCGTCGCCCTCGACGTCAGGGTCCCCGGCTCGGAGCACAACTTCCGCTTCGAGACGGGCGTGCCGTAGCGGCGCCCCTCAGCCCGCGTGCCACTCCTGCAGGCTCCGCACCTGCGGCAGGGCGTCGGCGGGCAGCTCGAGGTCGGCCTCGAGAAAGGCGACGCCGGCGAGCGCCGCCGACAGCGTCGTGAAGTAGGGGATGCCCGCGTGCAGGGCGCCGCGGCGGATGGAGTAGCTGTCGCGGATCTCCTTCGCGCCCTCGGTGGTGTTCACGATCATCTGGATCGTGCCGCCGCGGATGGCGTCGACGACGTGGGGCGAGCCCTCGGCCACCTTGCGCAGGGTCTCGGCGGGGATGCGCGCGCGGTGCAGGGCCGCGGCGGTGCCGGCGGTGGCGCAGATCGCGAAGCCGAGCGCGCGCAGGCGCCGCGCCACGACGCAGGCCGCCGGCTTGTCGTCGTCGCGCACCGAGACGAAGGCGCGGCCGGCGCGCGGCAGCTTGATGCCCCCCGCGCGCAGCGCCTTGCCGTAGGCGCGCGCGAACACGCGCGCCACGCCCATGACCTCGCCGGTCGAGCGCATCTCGGGACCGAGCTGGGTGTCGACACCCGGCAGCTTGATGAACGGGAACACCGACTCCTTGACGGCGACGTGCGCCGGCAGCTCGGCCTCTTCGAAGCCGAGCTCCGCGAGCGTCGTGGGGATGCCGGTCGCGGCGGCCGTCGCGGCACCGGGGCGCGCGGCGCTGCGCGCCAGGGCGTGACCGGCCATGAGCTCCGCCGCGATCTTCGCGAGCGGTCGGCCGGTCGCCTTCGACACGAAGGGCACGGTGCGTGCGGCGCGCGGGTTGACCTCGATGACGTAGATCTCGTCGCCCTTCACGGCGAACTGCACGTTCATGAGCCCGATGACGCCGAGCTCCCGGCCGAGCTGGCGGGCCTGCTCCTCGATCGAGGCCACGATGGCGGGCGCGAGCGAGTAGGGCGGCAGCACGCAGGCCGAGTCGCCCGAGTGCACGCCGGCCTCCTCGATGTGCTGCATGACGCCCCCGATCGCGACCTCCTGCCCGTCGCCCACGGCGTCGACGTCGACCTCGATGGCGTCCTTCAGGAAGCGGTCGACCAGGATGCGCTGCGTGCCCGCCTCGCGCGCCGCCTCGACCGCGATGTGCATGTACGCGGCGAGCTCGCGCTCGTTGTAGCAGATCATCATGGCGCGCCCCCCGAGCACGTAGCTCGGCCGCACCAGCACCGGGAAGCCGATGCGCGCGGCCACGACGCGCGCCTCCTCGATGCTGCCAGCGATGTCGCCCTCCGGGCGGCGCAGCGCGAGCTTGCCGAGCAGAGCGTCGAAGCGCTCGCGGTCCTCGGCGCGGTCGATGGCGTCGGCGGGCGTGCCCAGGAGGGGGATGCCGGCGCGCTCGAGCGCCACGGCGAGCTTCAACGGCGTCTGCCCGCCGTACTGCACGAGCACGCCCAGCAGCTCACCCGCCTGCTGCTCCTCGTGGCAGATCTCGAGCACCTCCTCGAGGCCGAGCGGCTCGAAGTAGAGCCGGTCGCTCGTGTCGTAGTCGGTCGACACCGTCTCGGGGTTGCAGTTGACCATCACGGTCTCGAGCCCGAGCGCGCGCAGGGCGAAGGACGCGTGCACGCAGCAGTAGTCGAACTCGATGCCCTGGCCGATGCGGTTCGGGCCGCCGCCGAGGATGACGACCTTCTTGCGGTCCGACGGCGGGAGCTCGGCGCCCGGGGGCCCGTCGTAGGTCGAGTACATGTAGGGCGTGCGCGCCGGGAACTCGGCGGCGCAGGTGTCGACGTTGCGGAAGGCCGGCCGGATGCCGTGGGCGTGGCGCGCGGCCGTCACGCGCGCGGCGTCGAGGCCGGCGAGCTTGGCGATGCGCCGGTCGCTCATGCCGAGGCCTTTGCTCGCGCGCAGCCGCGCCGGCTCGAGCGCGCCCTCGCCCGCGGCCGCGAGCTCGCGCTCGTGGCCGACGAGGCGCCCGAGCTCGCCGAGGAACCACGGGTCGATGCCGGTGCGGGTGGCGAGCTCGCTCGCGGGGATCCCGAGGCGCAGCGCGTCCGCGACGTAGAACAGCCGATCGCCGCGCGGCACGACCACGGCCTTGCCGAGCGCGGCGCGGAGCTCGTCGTCCGTCGCGGGCGGCCGCGCGGCCGGGGCGCGCGGCTCGGCCGGGCCGTCCATCACGAGGTCGCGCCCGAGGTTGGGGTCCTCGGCGAAGTTGCGGTAGTCGACCACGTCGAGCAGGCTCGCCATGCCGTCGCGGCCGGTCTCGAGCGAGCGCGCCGCCTTCTCGAGCGCCTCGACGAAGGTGCGCCCGATGGCCATCGCCTCGCCCACGCTCTTCATCTGCGTGCCGAGCACGGTGTCGGCGCCCGGGAACTTCTCGAACGAGAAGCGCGGCCATTTCACGACCACGTAGTCGAGCGTGGGCTCGAAGGCGGCGCTCGTGCCGGTGATGTCGTTCGTGAGCTCGTCGAGGCGATAGCCGACCGCGAGCTTCGCCGACACCTTGGCGATGGGGTAGCCGGTCGCCTTGCTGGCGAGCGCGCTCGAGCGCGACACGCGCGGGTTCATCTCGATGACGACCATGCGGCCCGTGCGCGGATCGACCGCGAACTGCACGTTCGCCCCGCCCGTCTCGACGCCGATCTCGCTCACCACGGCGCGCGCCGCGTCGCGCATGCGCTGGTACTCGCGGTCGGTGAGGGTCATGGCCGGCGCGACCGTGATCGAGTCGCCGGTGTGCACGCCCATCGGGTCGATGTTCTCGATCGAGCAGACGACGATGAAGTTGTCGGCGCGATCGCGCATCACCTCGAGCTCGAACTCCTTCCAGCCGAGCAGGCTCTCCTCGACCAGCACGCGGCTGCGCGGCGATTGCGACAGGGCCCAGGCCACGGTGGCCTCGAGGTCGCCGGGCCCGTTCGCAATCCCGGCGCCCGTGCCCCCGAGCGTGAAGCTCGCGCGCACGATGGCCGGGTAGCCGGTGCCGCCCGGACCCTCGACCATGGCGCACGCCTCCGCGACGGTGTGCGCGTAGCCCGCCCGCGGGGTCTCGAGGCCGATCCGGTCCATCGCCTCCTTGAAGAGCTGCCGGCTCTCCGCCTTCTCGATCGACTCCGGCCGCGCGCCGATGAGCTCGACCCCGAAGCGCGCCAGCGTGCCGTCCTCGTGGAGGGCCATCGCCAGGTTGAGCGCCGTCTGGCCGCCGAGCGTCGGCAAGAGCGCGTCGGGCCGCTCGCGCTCGATGATGGCGGCGAGCGTGCGCGGCTCGAGCGGCTCGACGTAGGTGCGCTCGGCGAGGCCCGGGTCGGTCATGATCGTGGCCGGGTTCGAGTTCACGAGCACGATCTGGTAGCCGTCGTCGCGCAGCGCCTTGGCGCCCTGCGTGCCCGAGTAGTCGAACTCGCACGCCTGGCCGATCACGATCGGGCCCGAGCCCACGAGCAGGATCTTCCGGAGGTCGTCGCGTCGCGGCATGTGCGGCGGCAGTTACCACCCCGCACCGAGCGGCACAACGGGCGAGGCTGCGCCGGGTTCGGCTGCTAGTCCTCGTCCACCACGAACTCGACGCGGCGGTTCTTGGAGCGGGCCTCGGTCGACGTGCCCTCCACGAGGGGCTTGTCGGGCCCGTAGCCCTTGGCCGTCACGCGCTCTGCCGAGATGCCGCGGGCGATGAGGTAGCCGCGGACGGCGTCGGCGCGCTGCTGGCTCAGGCGCATGTTGTAGTCGCGCGGCCCGGTGTCGTCGGTGTGCCCGCCGACCTCGACGCGGGTGTCCGGGTTCGCCTTGATGGTGAGCGCCACCTGGTCGAGCACGCCGTACGAGGCCGGATCGATCGACGCCGAGCCGGTGCGGAACTCGATGTTCTTCAGGATGCGGATGCGTCCGCTCTCGTAGACCACGTCCGCCGCGCCGCCGTCGGGGCAGCCGTCGTCGTCCTCGACGCCGTTGATGGTCTCCTTCTCGTTCGGGCAGTCGTCGGCGTCGTCCGCCACGCCGTCGCGGTCGTGGTCCGGATCTTCCTCGGGGCAGCCGTCGGCGTCCTCGTCCCCGTCGCGGTCCTCGGCGGCGTTCGGGCACTTGTCGTCCTCGTCCGCGATGCCGTCGCCGTCGGCGTCGTGCGACGTCGGCGTGAAGCGCACGCCGAAGAAGACGCCGGCCACGGGCTCGCCGTAGCCCGGCACGAGCCCGAGCCGCGGGCCCCCGACGAGCTCCCACTCCTCGCTCGGGTAGCCGCGCACGAACAGCGAGGCCTCGAGCGGCAGCTCCTCGGCGTGGACGTCGGTGAGCCCGACGGCGCCGTCGATCTCGAGCCCGAGCGCCACCGGCCCTCGCCACCCGCCGAAGCGTAGATCCATCGCGACGCCGTAGGCGAGCTCGCTCGCTGCCTCGACGTTGAAGAAGCCGGTGCCCTGCCGCACCGTGACGCCGGCGTTGGCGCCGAGCCGGAAGCCGCTGCCGCCGAAGCGGTGGTCGAAGAGCAGCTTCGGCGCGAACACGACCATGCGCGCGCCGCCTGCGTAGTCGCCGGCGTGGGTCGGCAGGCGGAGCTCGCCCGACAGGCCGAGGCCGACGCTGTCGCGATCGTCGAGCAGGCGTACCTTCGGCACGACGCGGATGTCGCCGAGCCCCGCGAAGGAGGGATCGAAGTCGCCCGTCTGCGCGAGGAAGAACGGGATGTCGAGGCCGAGCGCGAACGGCCCCACGATCGTGACCGAGCCGGCGACGTCGAAGCCGAGCCGTCCGCTCACGTAGTGGCTCGTGAGCGCTCCGTCGGCGTCGACCACGACGAGCTGGTTGCGGGCGTAGTTGGCGAAGATGCCGAGCTCCCACCGGTCCTGCTCGGGCCGCACGTCCGAGCCCTCGACCATCGCGAAGCCGTCGTGCGTCACCGCCGGCTTGAAGCGCTCGACGTCGACCTCGGTCGCGTCCTGGGCGAAGGCGGCGCGCGCGAGACCGAGACCGAGAGCCAGGCCGAGCCCGAGGGTCCCGCCGGCGCGGCTCAACGCGCCCCCCGCTCTTGCCGCCGAGCGCCGCGGCGCAGGCCGAGCGCCGTCGCGAGCCCGAGCGCGAGCCCGAGCGCGGCCGAGTCGTCGCCTCGCGCAGGCTCCCCGGCCGCGGCGAGCGCGACCCGGCAGGTGAAGGCTCCGCCCGTGACGTGCTCGCCCTCGGCGAGCGAGTAGCCCGGTCCACCCCCGCCCGCGCCGCCGGCGCCGCCGAGGTCGACGACGCAATGACCGGTCGGTGCGCAGCGCGTCCCGGCCGCGCACGACGCGGGTGCGTCGAGACACGAGGTGCACTGGCCCGTCACGCACACGAGGTCGCCGCAGTCGGCGCTGCTCGTGCAGGTGCCGCTCGGACGCGGGACGCAGTGGCCGTCGGGCGAGCACTCCTCGGTCGCGAGGCAGTCGGCGT
>JADLAB010000360.1 GCA_020848455.1 Polyangiaceae bacterium | reverse complement strand
GCGACACCCCGACCGGCCTCCGGATGGCCCTGCCGAAGCGCGCTGCCGCGCGCGAGGAGCGGGTCGTCTACCTGCGCTGCCCGGCGTGCCAGAAGAGCATGAATCGCCGCGCGTTCGGCCGCATCTCTGGCGTCATCGTCGACGTGTGTCGCGAGCACGGCGTGTGGTTCGACGCGGGCGAGCTCGCGGCGGTGCTCGGGTTCATCGAGCAGGGCGGGCTCGCGCGCGCGCGCGAGCGCGAGGAGCAGGAGCTGCGCGAGGCGCGCCGCTCGCTCCGCGCCGAGCAGGCGGCCCTCCATTCGGCCTCGCTCCAGCAGGGCTCGGTCGTGCCGTCGAGCCGCGGCGGTATCGACCTCGGCCTCGAGCTCGTGCAGGCGCTCGCCCGGCTCTGGCAGTGAGGCGCCCGCGCTGGCGGCGCGGCCGTCAGTCGTCGCCGGCCGGCAAGAGCTCGTACCAGCCCGCGCGGCGCGCGACCGCGAGGATCGTGTCGACCAGCACCTCGATGCCGCAGTGCTTCGGCACGATGTCCTGCACGCCGAGCACGGCGAAGCGCGCGATCGAGGGCTCGTTCTCGGCGACGATGATGGCGCGGATGCCCGCGCCGCCCGGCAGCGAGCGCAGGCGCGACAGGGTCTCGAGGCCGTCGCGCGTCTCCTCGGCGCGCGTCTCCCAGTCGATGAGCACGAGCGAGGGCATCTTGCGCCGCGCGGTGTCGAAGGCCTCGTCGCCCGAGCGCACGACCTTCACGCGGATGTCCTTGCCGAAGAAGGCGAGCTGCACGGCGCGCCGCGCGAGCTTCGCGAAGGCCGGATCGTCCTCGACCACGAGCACGCGCAGCGCCTCCTCGCTCACCTCCTCGCTCGGGCGGTCCGAGCGCTGCGCCGGCGCGTGGAACAGCTTGTGTCCCTCGGCGACGCGCGCCAGGCGCGTGGCGAAGTCGTAGCAGGTGGCGAAGCGCTCCGCGGGGGCGCGCGCGAGCGCCTTGGCGAAGACGGGATCGAGCGGCGCGAGCCGCGGCATCGCGCGCGACGGCAGGGGTCGCGTGGCGGCGCAGTGCCGGCCGCCGACCGTGCGCAACGTGCCGCCCGGGAAGGCCACCGTGCCCGTCAGGAGCTCGTAGGCGCAGCAGGCGAGCCCGTAGACGTCGCAGCGCGCGTCGAGCGTCTCGCCGCGCCACTGCTCGGGCGCCATGTAGTGCGGCGAGCCCGCGGTGTTGCGGCGCACGCCGTCCGCGATCGCCAGGCCGAAGTCGACCAGCACCGGGCGGCCCGTGTCGCGCTCGATGACGATGTTCGAGGGCTTGACGTCGCGGTGCACGATCTCGCGCGCGTGCACGGCGTCGAGCCCCATCGCCACCTGGTCGATGATCGCCAGGGCGCGGTGCATGGGCACGCGCTGGCCCTGCTCCTTGTGCTCGCGGATGATGACGTCGAGCGACCAGCCGTCGACGTACTCCATGGCGAAGAAGAACGCGTCCTCGTGGGAGCCGAAGGTGTAGACCTGCACCACGTGCGGGCTCTTGACCGAGGCGAGGGCGCGCGCCTCCTTGACGAGCATCATCGCCCACTGCGGCTTGAGGTCTGGCCGCAGCATCTTCAAGGCGACGTTGCGGCCGAGCCACGGATCGACCGCGCGGTAGACGACGCTCATGCCGCCGCTGCCGACGACCTCCTCGACCCGGTAGCTGCCCACGGACTCGGGCGGCTCGCAGCGCATGCAGCGCCCGCGCGTGCGCGCGAAGCGACAGCGCGGACACGGATCGTGCCGCGGCAGCGAGCGCAGCGTGTCCTCGCTCTCGAGCTCGGGCAGCTCGATCCGGGTCGTGTCGTCGGACATGCGCACCGGAAGCTACACCGGCCGGGCGTTCGCGCCCACCCGTCGCGACCGCGCTCGGCGTCAGCGCTCGCTCGTCGTCTCGCCGGGGCCGGTGGCGTCGCTCGGGCCCGTCGTGCGGGCCGGTGGCAGCACCGCGGAGGGGAGCGTCGCCTGGCTCGCGCGCAGCCGCTCGGCCGCGGCGCGCGCCCCGCGCAGGGTCGTGCGCCAGCCGTTGCGGTTGTAGTGCCACGCGTACACCCAGCCGAAGAAGCCCGACACGGCGGCCACGAGCGCCGGCATGGCCCAGCGGAACACGGGCCCGATGAGTGGCAGGGTCGCGGCGAGCCCGATGACGATGGAGCTCAGGAGCAGCACCAGCATCGACGACCAGAAGGGCGCCGCGTAGAGCAGTCCGACGCCGGGCAGGACGGTGCCGAGCGCGACGGCCACGAGGCCGTTCTTGCGCAGGAACGCCGGCACGCCGACCGGGCGCCGGGGGTCGATGGCGAGCCAGCGCCACAAGGGATCGCGCACGAGCTCGCGCACGAGGCTCGGGGGGCGTCGCGCCAGCGTGAGCCCCCGCACCCGGTAGCGGACGAGGCCCTCCGTCGTGTCCGGCTCGCGCTCGAGCCGACCGGAATCGGCCATGCGCTCGAGCTCCGACTCGGCGTCGGCGAGCTCGACGCCGAGCGTCGCCACCACGTTCGCGACCGTGAGCGGCGTGCCGCGGCTCGCGAGCTCGATCACCGCGACCTCGAAGCGGCTCGAGGGGCTGCCCGTCGTGGTCGCGCCGGCGCCGCGGGTGTCGTGGGCGGCGGACGCGGGTCCGTCCTCGGTGAAGGTGCGCGCGCGCGACTCGGTCGGCGCGAAGCCGCTCGCGCGGGCGCCACCGGGGCTCTCGATGACGATGCCGCGGCTCTCCATCCACTCGCCTGTGTCGGCGGGCTCGCCGCGCGACGAGACCCGGTCCGGGTGGCTCGCGGCCGCGCAGAGCGCCTGCCACAGGTCCTCCGCGTCCCGGTAGCGGCGCTCGGGATCGACCTCGAGCGCCCGCGAGAGCACCCGGTCGAGCGCGGCGCCTCCACCCACTCCGCGCGCCGCGAGGCTCGGTCGCTCCGCCGAGCTGCAGGCCGAGACGTAGAGCTGCGCCGGATCGTCGCCCTCGAGCGCCCGCTCGCCGGTCAGCATCTCGTACAGGACGAGCCCGAGCGCGAACACGTCCGTCCAGGGACCGCTCGCCCCGCGGCGCTTGTTGAACTGCTCGGGCGCGCCGTACTGCGGCGTGAAGGCCGAGGGCCCGAGTCGCGTGCCGACGGGCGAGGCCGTGAAGTGCGCCTGCTCGCCGAGCACCTTGGCGATGCCGAAGTCGAGCAGCTTCGGCGTGCGCGTGCCGTCGATCTGCGCGAGGAAGATGTTCTCGGGCTTCACGTCGCGGTGCGCGACCCTCTGCCGGTGGGCCACGGCGAGCGCGCTCGCCACGGGCTCGAGCGTCGCCATCACCTCGGCGAGGGGCATGCCGCCGCGCTGGCCGGCGCGGCGCTCCTCGAGCTCGGCCGCGAGGGTGCGGCCCTCGAGCCACTCGAGCACGAGGTACGGTACCCACTGTCCGCCGGGCGTCGCGAAGGCGCCGACGTCGAGCGCCTGCACGATGGAGGGGCTGCGCTTCGAGAGCCGGTGCAGCACCTTGGCCTCGTCCTGCAGCTTGCCGAGCAGGGCAGCGCGCGCGTCGTCCGAGAGCTCGGGCTCGACGAGCAGGCATTTGACGGCGATGGGCTCGCCGCCGAAGCCCTCGTGCACGGCGCGGTACACGACGCCGAAGCCGCCGGCGCCGACCACCGACTCGATGCGGTACTTCTCGGCGATGGTCGTGCCGCAGATGCGAAAAGGGTCGCGCCGCGTGTCGGCCATGGTGTCCGGTGCCGGAGCCTAGGTGCGGCGCGCGGCGATGGCAAACGCGGCGCCGCGCGCGCCGCGCGCGCCGCGCGTCGGGCACGCGGCGCGGAAGACGGCCCGCGAGAGGGGTACGCGAAATGACCATAGAGTGTCGCACGATGGCATGAGAAGGTGCAGGTCTCGCACGCCCGAGCGTGCGAGTGGGGGACACTCCGACGGATCGACGCGGTCCCGAGGAGGCCACGACTCGTGCCAACGAGCCCCGGCTCCCTCGCTGCCGGTGGGCGGCGACGGGAGGGGCCCGACCCGCGCGGCGAGCCAGAGCGCCGTCGCGGGCCAGGCACCGGCCGGTGCCGTTCGCCGCGCGTGACCTCGCGCGGGACGTGAACACGACACCCTGGCAACACTCAAGTGGCGGTCCACTCGAGGGACCGAGAGAGAAGATGCGATGAAGTCACTCGTAACCTTGTCCGTGATGTCACTTTGCTCCGCGATGCTGGCGCTCTCGGGCTGCGAGGGCCCGGCCGGCGAGCCCGGCCTGCGCGGCGCCGACGGCGCCGACGGCACCGACGGGACCGGCTCGACTGGCTGGAGCCCGCTGCTGCGCCTGCTCGACGAGAGCCTCACCACCTGGCTGCCGGAGAACCGGACCGCCCTGAACGACATGATCCTCGCGCTCGGGGCGACGAACCCGAGCTACAACCCGGCGCGACGTCCCGTGGTCGCCTTCGACTGGGACAACACCGTCCTCAAGAACGACATCGGCGACGCCACGTTCTTCTGGATGGTGGCGAACGACAAGGTGCTCCAGCCCGCCGGCCGCGACTGGTCGACGACGAGCCCGAACCTGACCCTGGCCGCGCGCAACGCGCTCAACGGGGCCTGCGACGCGGCGGGCAACCCGGGCGAGCCGCTCCTGACGAGCTTGCCCGCGAACTACGCGTGCGCGGACGAGATCGTGAGCATCTACAACAGCGGCAAGACGGTCGCCGGGGCGCAAGGCAACGCCTGGTCGCCGGCGGTGACCCTCACCATGAACTCCGCCTACGCCTGGGTCGCGCAGCTCCTGGCCGGCTACAAGCCGCACGAGGTGCGCGACATGGCCCGGGCCGCGTTCGACCAGAACAACCTGGCCGCCTTGGACACGAAGCAGACGGTGGGCACCAACACCACCCTGACCGGCTACGTCCGCGTCTACGAGGAGATCCGCGACCTCGCCGAGACGCTCGATCAGAACGGCTTCGACGTGTGGGTCGTGACGGCGTCGCCGCAGTTCGTGGTCGAGGCGATCTCGGACGAGATCGGCGTGCCGATGGCCCGGGTCGTCGGCATCCGCAATGTCATCGTCGGCGGCCGGCTCACCGCCGACCTCGAGGGCTGCGGCTCGGTGGCCGACGGCGACAACACGATGATCAGCTTCTACAACGGCAAGCGCTGCTGGATGAGCCTCGCAGGAGGCGACGAATCCGGACCCGCTCAAGCGCCCGGTCTTCGTGGCGGGCGACTCCGACACCGACATCGCCATGCTGAAGGACGCGACCTACCTGAAGCTCGCCATCAACCGGAACAAGACCGAGATCATGTGCAACGCGTACTCGAACGCGAGCGGCAAGTGGCTCGTGCAGCCGATGTTCATCTTCCCGAAGGGCCAGAAGTCCACGCCCTACCCGTGCAGCACCGCGACCGATCCGGCCGGCGCCCTCATCGTCGACGAGGACGGCAACCCGATGGCGGACCAGCCCGACGTCGTGTTCGCTCTGCCATGACGCAGGCGTCGCCTCGCCCGGGGCCGGTCATCGACCCCGGGCGAGCTCCTCGCGGCGCCGCTCGGCGACGACGTCGAAGCGCGCGCGCAGGTGGCCGAGGAGCGCGAGGGTCGCGGCGATGCTGCGCCCCGCCCGGCCGTTCACGCCGCACGGCTCGGGCCGAAGGCCGAGCGCGGCGACGACGTCGTCGAGGCTGCCGCGCGTGTGCTTGCTGCTGCTGCGAAAGGCGCTCTTGAGGTGCAGGCTCGGCTGGGCCGAGCCGAGCGCGTGGCGGAGCAGCGACAGGACGCCGCTGCTCCAGCAGACGACCACGTCGTCGGGGCCGAGGAAGCGCGCCCACTCCGCCCGGAGCGCGTCGAGGTCGAGCCCGGCCTCGAGCTGCTCGGCCCGGAGCCCCATGTGCGCGAGGTGGCGCGGCCGCGGGAAGCGGCCCTCGGGTGGCCGCACGAAGCGCTCGAACACGGCGCCGCCGGCGACCCGCACGCCGGCCCAGTGCGCGGGCAGGCGCTCGCTCGCGACGTTCGGATCGTGGCTGTCCGCGTCGGGCGGCCGCGGCGCGGCCTCGCCCGAGGCCACCACCACGCGCTCGGGCTCGCGCGCGAGCAGATCCGGGATGCCGGCGACCGTGCGCAGGAGCGCGCGCTGGCGCGAGCCCGAGCGATGGCGCGCGATCATCCCGAGCTGATCGTCGATCATGCGCTCGAACGCGCCGAGCAGCCCGTCGAGGCCCGCGGTCTCGGGCTCGAGCGCCCCGAGGGCAGCGACGATGGCCTCGATGGTCGACAGGCACTCGGCGCGCGGCTCGCGCCGCAGGCGGTAGCGGCTCGGAGTGCTCGGATCGAGCCGGAAGCGCGGCAGCGCGTGCAGCCACTTGCAGTCGCGGTAGATCGTGCGGGCCTGAGCCCAGGTGCCGTCGATGACGACGAGCGTCGACGGGCGCTCCGCCGGCGCGAGCGAGGCGAGCAGCGCCCCGCCGGGCTCGGGGTAGAGCAGCGCGGCGCCGCGCGCGACCGCAGCCGGAGGCTCGCCCGCGCGCGCGTCGCTCCGCACGATCGTCGCGCGCTCGAGACCGAGCGCGACGAAGCGCGCGGTCCCGAGCGGATGAAAGCGCTCGCGCGGGTGTTGCACGAGGTAGAGCTCGGTGCGGTTGGCGACGCGCTCTACGTAGCCGCAGACACACAGGCTCTGCGCCTTGTGGCAGCGATAGCAGAAGGCGCGTGCGCGCGAGGGACCCGACACGGGCCGCAGCATAGACCGGCCGGGGCGAGGACCGGGGCTAGTAGATCCACCGCTCGAGCGCGTAGCTCGCGACGCGCGGTCCGCGGCCCGCGAGAGCGGCGTGGAGCGCGCGCTCCTGCGCCGCGACCTCCTCGGGCGGCAAGAGCCCGCCGGGCAGCTCGGCGTCGGGCGGCGCCACGAGGGGCGAGAGGAAGATCGCGTCGGCGGCACCGAGCTCCATGGCGCGGAGCGTCGCGACCGTGTCCGCGACGTGCGCGTCCGCGCGCTCGCGCCCGCCGATGCCGACGAGCACGATGATCCCGACCTCGAGGCCGGCCCGCCGGGCGGCGTGCACGATCGCGGTGGCGCCCGCGGGTGTGCCGGGCTTGCCGAGCGCCGCGAGCAGCGGCGCGTGGCCCGTCTCGAGCCCGAGGTAGACGCGGCGCAGGCCGTGGGCGGCGAGCTTGCCGAGATCGCCGGGGGCGCGGCTGAAGCCGTCGATGAACGAGCGCACCCCGCCGCGCGCCGGTCCCGGCAGGAGCGCGCGGATGCGGTCGAGCGCGTAGACGAGGGTGGGCTCGGGCGCGAGCAAGGCGTTCGCGTCGCCGAGGAACACGTGCGCGCGTGCGGCGAGCGCCGCACCGAGCAGCTCCGCGACCGCGGCGATGTGGCGCTCGATCTCGGCCTCGCGCTTGATGCGGTAGGGCACGTCCCGGTAGAGGCGGCAGAAGGTGCAGCGGTTGAACACGCAGCCCTCGGTCACCTGCACGACGAGCGAGCGGTAGCAGTCGGGCGGCAGGATCGGCACGGGGCGGTAGACGGCGCGAAAGCGGGTCGCCTGCTCGCGACGGGCCGCCGCGCCGCGGCCCGCGATGCGCGCGAGCCAGGCGCGCGCCTCGGCCGGCTCGACGGCGGGCTCGCCCGCGCGGGCGGGCCGCTCGAGCTCGAGCGCGCCGCGGTCCCAGAGCTCGAGCGCCCGGCGCGCCTCGCTCGCCACGGCCTCGCTGAAGGCGTCCGCGTCCGCGGGCTCGAGCTCGGCGTAGCGACGGGTGCGCGTCGGCGCGCCGGTGCGCCAGAGGACGGTGCCGTCGAGGCCGACGCGGAAGTGGAAGTCGCCGCGGTGTCCGCCCTCGAGCCGGCCGAGGGGATCGAAGCTCGCGTGGAGCGCGCCGTCGGGGGACGTGAGGTGCAGGACGTCGCGGCGCACGTGCAGGCGCACGCGCGCGAGCTCGCTCGGTGCGAGCGCCTCCGTAGGTGGCGCCGCCGAGAGCCGTCCGTGGACCTCGGGCCTCGCCACGGCCTCGTGCTTCGTCGTCATCGCGCGCTCTGTTCGGGTGTCACCGCGTCGTTCACGAGTATAGCCGCCGTGACGCGGC
>JADLAB010000359.1 GCA_020848455.1 Polyangiaceae bacterium | reverse complement strand
GACCGCGTTCGTGGGCCGGGAGCGCGAGCTCGCGGCGGTCGAGGGCCTGCTCGAGGAGGCTCTGAGCGAGCCCGCCGCGCGTGCCATCGTGATCACCGGTGCCGCTGGGACCGGCAAGTCGCGCCTGCTGGCCGAGCTCTTTCGCCGCGCCGCGGAGCGGGGCGAGGACGGCTGGCAACGCTGGCACGCCCAGGGCGACGCCACGCGCAGCGAGTCGTCGTTCGCCATGCTGGGGCAGCTCGTGCGGCACGCGGCCGGGATCGAGGCCGGCGATTCGCCGCCCCGGCGGCAGGCGCGGCTCGCGCAACGCCTCGCGGACGGGCTGCCGCCTGCGGACGCGGAGCGCGCCGGCTGGTTCCTCGCCGAGCTCGTCGGAGCGCCTCATCTCGTCGCGGTGAGCGCCGAGCTCGCGGCCGCGCGCCAGGACCCCATGCTCATGGGCGACCAGATGCGCCGCGCGTTCGAGGACTGGCTCGGTGGCGAGTGCGCGCGCGCGCCGGTGTTGCTGGTGCTCGAGGATCTGCACGTCGCCGATCCCCCGAGCGTGCGCTTCGTCGACGCCGCGCTCCGACACCTGCGGCACCGCCCTTTCGCGGTGCTGGCACTCGGGCGGCCCGAGGGCTTGCGGCGCTTCCCCAACCTCTTCGCGGAGCGCGCGCTGCAGGAGCTGCGCCTCGGGGAGCTCGGCAAGCGCGCCTGCGAGCGGGTCGCGCGCTTGGCGCTCGGCGCGGTCGCGAGCGACACGCTGGTGGCGCGGCTCGCCGAGCGCTCGGGCGGTAATGCCTTCTACCTCGAGGAGCTCGTGCGAGCCGTCGCCAGCGGACAGCGCGAGGACTCCCTGCCAGGCACGGTGCTCGCGATGGTGCAGGCGCGGCTCGAGGCGCTCGACGCGCCCGCGCGGCGCGTGCTGCGGGCGGCCAGTGTCTTCGGCCAGAGCTTCCGGCTCGCGGGCATCGAAGCGCTGCTCGGCGAGCACGGCCACGACGTCGCCGTGCGCGCGATCCTGAGCGAGCTCGTCGAGCTCGAGCTCCTGGTCCCGAGCGGCGGGCTTCGCGGCGCACGCGACGAGGAGCTCGCGTTCCGCCAGGATCTGCTGCGCGAGGCCGCCTACGCGACGCTCACGGACGCCGATCGCGTGCTCGGACACCGGCTGGCGGCCGAGTGGCTCGAGACGGGTGGCGACGCCGAGCCGGCCACGCTTGCGGGGCACTACGCCCGGGGCGCCGAGCCCGAGCGCGCGAGCGAGTGGTACGGCCGCGCGGCGGATCTGGCGCTCGAAGGCAACGATTTCCCGGCCGTGGTCGAGCTCGCCGAGCGCGCGCTTTCCATGGGGGCGAGCCCGAGCGCCGCGGGCCGAGCGCGCCTCCGTCAGGCGGAAGCGCAGCGCTGGATGGGCGCCTTCGTGGACGCCGAGCGGCTCGGCCTCGAGGCGATCGCGCTCCTGTCGCCCGGCAGCGACGGCTGGCTCTGCGCGGTCGGGGAGATGGCGACGGTGCTCGGCAAGTTCGGCAGCGCCGAGCGACTCGCGACGCTCGGCCGCTCGCTCCTCGACGAGGCGCGCTCGGTCGAGCCACGCGCCGAGGAGGCGCTCGCTACCGCGCTCTCGAGGGCCAGCACGGCCCTGCTCATGATGAGCGAGGCCGAGCTCTCCGAGGCGTTGTTCCGGGAGCTCGAGCGCATCGTGGGCGACGCCTCGCGGGCGAGCCCGAGCACGGCGGCGTGGTGGCTGCGGGCGCTGGCCTTTCGCGCGCCATTCCGCGGCGAGATCGGCGTGTGCGCCGGCCACTTCGCGGCGAGCGCCGATCGCTTCGCCGAGGCGGGCGACCTGCGAAACGCCTGCCTGCAGCGCGCCAACGCCGGCGCGTCGTACCTCGAGGTCGGCGCCTACTCCGAGGCGGAGCGAACGCTGCGACACGCCATCGCCGAGGCCGAGCGCATGGGCGCCCGACACATCGTGGGGTCGGCGGAGCGCGACCTCGGCTGCGCCTTGTCGCGCATGGGGCGACTCGACGAGGCCAGGACCGTCGAGGAGCGGGCCGTGGCCGAGCTCAGAGCCCACGGAGACCGCCGCTTGGAGGGCCTCGGGCGCGACGAGCTCGCGACCATCCTGCTCGCCCTCGGCGACGAGGTCGGGGCGGAGCGAGAGGCGCGCGCCGCGGTCGAGCTGCTGGCGGCTGCCAAGCCGTACCGCAGCCACGCGCAGGCGACGCTGGCGCGGGTGCTGCTCGCGCGCGGGGAGCCTTCGGAGGCCCTCGAGCACGCCGAGCAAGCGCTCGCGCTCTTGCGCGAGGTCGGTTCGCTCGAAGAGGGGGAGGGCCTGGTGCGTCTCGTGCTCGCCCAGACCCTGCGCGCGCTCGCGCGGGACGACGAGGCGTGGCAGCTCCTCACCGAGGCGGAGCGCGAGGGGGAGCGGCGCGCCGCCTTGGTCACCGACCTCGAAGCGCGGCGGACCTTCCTCGAGGCCATTCCGGAGCACGTCGAGACGCGCGCGCTCGCCGCGGCCTGGGCCCTCGAGCGCGGGCGCCGTGCGACCGAGCCGCCGCGCTGAGCGCGGGCGAGCGTCGGGTCACGCCACGGCCGGGGCGCGCTCCGTCTCCGAAGGAGCCTGCGCGTGACTGCGCACGCGCTCCGCGACCGCCGGCGCGAGGAAGCCCGCGTCGAGGAACCAGCGCATCGTCTCGGCGATGACCTCGGCGGGAGGCGTCGCCTTGAAGCCGAGCTCGCGCTCGGCCTTGCTCACGTCGTACCAGGCGAACTGGCCGATCACGTCGCGCACCGCGGCGCGTGTGAGCGCGGGCGCGCGGCCCGTGAGCGCCGCCCCGGCCTCCTGCAGGGCCGCCACCGTGAGGAAGGCCCAGCGCGGCAGGGCCACGTGCTTCGGGGTGCGTCCGGTCAGGGTCGCGACGAGGGCGCCGAGCTGCTTCAGGGTGAGATTCTCGCCGCCGATGATGTAGCGCTCGCCCGGGCGGCCGCGCTCGGCCGCGAGCAGGTGCGCCCGGGCGACGTCGCGCGCCGAGACGATGCTCGTGCCGCCCTCCGTCGTCGGACCGCGCCCGTTCGCCATGTCGAGGACCGGGCGCATGGACGGCGTCACGCGGTAGTCCCACGAGCCGAGCACGAGCGTCGGACAGGTGACGACCACTGGCACGCCGTGCTCGCGCGCGAGCTCGTAGGCGAGCTTCTCGCCCGCGGTCTTGGCCTCGTAGTAGGCGAGGTGCGAGGTCTCCCGGAAGTCCTTCTCGCTCCGCAGCTCGGAGGGCGAGCGCGAGAAGCCGACCGCGGCGCTCGAGCTCGTGTGCACGATGCGCTTGACGCCCGCGCGGGCGGCGGCCGCGAAGACGTTGCGCGTGCCCTCGAGCGCCGGCCGCAGCACGTCGTCGCGCTTCTTCGACCAGACCGCGAAGTTCGCGGCTGCGTGGTGGACGACCTCGACGCCCCGCATCGCCTCGTCGAGGCTCGCCGGGTCCAGGATGTCGCCTTGGTGGAGCTCCACGGCGAGCCCGGTGAGACCGCGCGTGTCGGAGGTGCGGCGCACGAGAGCGACCGGCTCGTGTCCCTGCTGGAGGAGCTCGCGCACGATGTTCGCCCCGATGTGCCCGCTCGCGCCCGTGACCAGTGCTCTCATGTAGGTTCCGCTCCTCTGTGCCTTCGCCCCTGTGCCTGCGCCAGGTAGAGACGCGACGCGAAAGATGTGAACCCGGCACCGCCGGAGGGCGCGGCCCTCGACGAGTAGGCGGCCCGCGGCGCACCGGGTGTAGACTCGCCCGGCTGTGGTCGACGTCGAAGCGGAGATCCGGGCGGCTCGCGAGCGCGGCGACCTGCACGCGGCGGCGACCCTCGCCCTCGAGGCCTACGGGCCCGAGCTCCTCGGCTTCCTCGTGTCGCTCCTCGGCAACCCCGACGCCGCCGGCGAGGCCTTCGCGCAGCTCGGCGAGGACCTGTGGCGCGGCCTGCCCGGCTTCGAGCTCCGGTCCTCGGCCCGCACCTGGCTTTACACGCTCGCCCGCCACGCGGCCTATCGGCTCGCGCGCGGCGCGCGCGTGCGCCAGAAGTACGCCGCCCCGGCCTCGCAGCTCTCCGCGGTGGCGGAGGCCGTGCGCACGCGCACCCTGCCGTTCCTGCGCACCGAGGCGCGCGACGGCATCGCCCGCCTGCGCGAGGCGCTCGACCCGGACGATCGCGCCCTGCTCGTGCTGCGGCTCGACCGCAACATGAGCTGGACCGAGGTGGCCGCCGTCCTCGCCCCGGAGCAGGACTCGGTGCGTGCGGCGGCGCGCGTCCGCAAGCGCTTCCAGCTCGTGAAGGACCGGCTGCGCGCGCGCGCGCGCGAGCTCGGGCTAGTCGGTGAGCGGAAGGACGACGGGTGAGCTCGACGCGTGCCGACTCCTTCGACGCGCTCCTGCGCGAGGTCGCGCGGAGCCCCGCCGTGCCGGCGCCGTTCCGCGGCACGTCCCGCTACGCGCTCGAGGAGGTCCTCGGCGAAGGGGCCTTCGGCATCGTGTACCGCGCCCTCGACACCGTGCGCGGCGAGCGCGTCGCGCTGAAGCTCCTGCGCGACGGCGAGGCGGCGTCGCTCTACCGCTTCAAGCGCGAGTTTCGGGCCCTGTCGGATCTGTCGCACCCGAACGTGGTGCGCCTCTACGAGCTCGCCGCCGAGGGCACGACCTGGTTCTTCACGATGGAGCTCGTCGCCGGCCAGCCCTTCGACCGCTGGGTCGGTCGTTCCGAGGAGCGGCTGCGGCGGGCGCTGCACGGGCTCGTGCGCGGCCTCCTGGCGCTGCACGGCGCGGGCAAGCTGCATCGCGACCTCAAGCCGTCGAACGTGCTCGTCACGGCCGAGGGGCGCACGGTCATTCTCGACTTCGGGCTCGTGGGCGAGCTCGCCGCGGAGCGCTCCGTGATGCTCGCCGGCACGCCGCTCTACATGGCCCCGGAGGAGGGTGACGGGCGCAGCCTCGACCCCGCGAGCGACTGGTACGCCGTCGGCGTCATGCTCTTCGAGGCGCTCACGGGAGCACGGCCCTTCGAGGGCGACGCCGTCGCCGTGCTGACGGACAAGCGCGCGCGCGAGGCGCCGGACGTACGAGCCCTCGCGCCCGACGCGCCCGCCGATCTCGCCGCGCTCGCGCAGGCGCTGCTCCTCGGGGCGCCGCGCGCGCGCCCCGACGGGGCGGCGGTGCTCGCGCTGCTCGAGCGCGGCACCTCCACGCCGAGCGCGCCGCCCGAGGACGAGCCCTTCGTGGGGCGCGAGGCCGAGCTCGCGCGCTTCGCCTCCGAGCTCGAGGCGAGCTCCGCGGGTGGCGCGCGCATCGTGCTCGTCAACGGGCCTTCGGGCGTCGGCAAGTCCGCGCTCATGCGGCGCTTCGCCGAGCGTGCGCGTGGGCGCGGCGGCGTGCTCGTGCTCTCGGGCCGCTGCCATGCGAACGAGGCTCTGCGCTACAAGGCGCTCGACGCCGTGATCGACGAGCTCGTGCGGGTGCTCGCCGCGCGGCCCCTTGCGGAGGTGGCGGCGCTCCTGCCGCGCGACGCGGCGGCGCTCGCGCGCCTCTTCCCGGTGTTGCGGCGCCTCGAGCCCGTCCGGCGCATGCCCGAGCGCGCGCTCGAGGCGGCGGGGGCGGATGCGCGCCGCCTCGGTGTCGCCGCCCTGCGCGAGCTCTTCCTGCGGCTCGGCGATCACGCTCCGGTCGTCCTCGTCATCGACGACCTGCAATGGGGTGACGCGGACAGCGCCGCGCTCCTCGCCGAGCTGCTCCGTCCGCCGGACGCGCCGCGGCTCCTCCTGTGCGGCGCCTACCGCAGCGAGGAGGCCGAGAGCCCGCTCTGCGCCGCCTTGCGGGCCCTCTGCTCCACGGCGCTCGCGGCCGTTCCCTTCACCGAGCTCGCGCTCCCGGAGCTCGATCGCGACGAGGCGCTCGCGCTCGCAGCCCACCTGCTCGGTGCGGAGGGGCGTGATCCGGCCCGGGCGCTCGCGGTCGTGGCCGGTGCGCGCGGCCACCCGCTGTTCCTGCAGGAGCTCGCCCGGCAGGGCGCGGCGCCCGGGTCTCGCGCCCACGGGCTCGAGGAGCTCCTCGGCCGGCGCGTGGCCGCGCTCGATCCGGCAGCGCGCGAGGTGCTCGAGGTGTGCGCCGTCGCCGGCGCGCCGCTCGACGCGGCGCTCGTGCGCGAGGCGGCGGGGCTCGGCGAGGGCATGCTCGCGGCGACGGCGACGCTGCGGGGCGAGCACCTCGTGCGAGTGCGTACGCGGGACGACCACGAGGCGCTCGAGGCCTACCACGACCGGGTGCGCGAAATCGTGGTGGCCGGTCTGCCGCCCGAGCGGCTCCTCGAGCTGCACGCCCGCCTCGCGGCGGCGCTCGAGCGCGACCCGACGTGCCCACCCGAGCGCGTGGGGCGACACCTGCGCGAGGCGGGCGAGCTCGGGCGCGCGGCGGGTCACTTCGAGGAAGCGGCGCGGCGCGCGGCCGAGGCGCTCGCCTTCGACCACGCCGCCGCGCTCTATCGCGAGACGCTCGCGCTGCGCGGGCGGGCCGGCCTACCGGGCAACGAGCGCGAGCTCCGGCGCCGGCTGGCAGACGCCTGCGTCGGGGCCGGGCGGGCGACCGAGGCCGCGGACGCCTACCTGCTCGCGGCGCGGGCCTCCGGGGGGCTGCTTGCGGTCGATCTCCGGCGGCGCGCGGCCGAGGCGCTGCTCCTCGGCGGGCACCTCGATCGCGGCCTTTCCGTGCTCGGCGACGTGTTCGCTGCGCTCGGGATGCGCATGCCGAGCGCGACCTGGCGCGCCGCCGGCACGCTCGTCGCCGACCGCGTGTGGCTCGCGCTCAGGCGCTCGCGCTACGAGGAGCGCGCCGCATCCGCCCTGCCGGCCGAGGAGCTCCTGCGCCTCGACGCGCTCTGGACGGCGGGGCAAGGGCTGCTCGTCTACACGCCGCTCGTCGCCGTCGCGCTGCTCGCCGAGCACGCCGTCCACGCGCTGCGTGCCGGCGAGATCTCGCGGGTGCTCCAGGCGACCTGCTCCGAGGCGCTCGTCTCCTGCCTGCGCGGCCTCCCAGCCGCGGAGACGACGACCCGCGCGCTCGTGCGCGCCCGTGCGCTCGCGGCCCGGGTGGGCACGAAGGAGGCCGCCGTCCTCGTCGGCGTCGTCGAGACGACGACCGCGCTCATGCAGGGGCGGCCGGCCCACGCGCTGGCGCACGCGGAGGCGGTCCTGCGCGAGCGACCGGAGGGCGGTTCGGGCTTCGACGTCGGTCGGGTCGAGTGCCTCAAGCACAACGCGCTCATGCTGATGGGGCGCGCGCGCGACTCGGCGCGCGAGCTGCCGGTGCTCATCCAGGCGATGCAGGCGCGCGGCAACCTGCTCGGCTGGACGTGGCTCTCGCTCTACGCGGCGTGGGCGTCGACGACCTGCGACGCGGGGACGACGGCGCAGCTGGAGCTCGCCCGCGTGGAGGACGCGTTCGCGCCCTGGAAGCTCCGCGGGGTCGAGCTCCAGGCGTGGTGGCGCCTTTACGCGCGCATCAACATCTTGCTCCACTTCGGCGACGGGCGCGCGGCCTACGCGGAGCTCGACCCGGTGTGGCACTCCTTCGAGCGGCGCTTCGTCCTCGAGGCGCAGCTCCACCGCATCGAGGCGCGCTGGCTCCGCGCGCGCACGGCGCTCGCCTGCTCGCTCGCCGACCGCGGGCGGGCTCGCGCGCTCCACGCGGAGGTACTCGACGCCGCGACGCGCATCGAGCGCGAGCGGACGGCGTGGGGCGATGCGCTCGCGACCGAGCTCCGCGCCGGGGTCGCGCTCGCCCGCGGCGCGGAGGACGCGGCGGTGAAGCTCCTTTGCGCGGCCGAGCCCGCGCTCCTCGCGGCCGGCTTCGAGGCAGCCGCGGTGGCGGCGGCCTTTGAGCGCGGCCGCCTCGTCGGCGGGGACGAGGGTCGAGCGCTGCGCGCCCGGGCCGAGCGCTGGCTCGCGGCGCAGGAGGTCGCGTCCCCGGTCCGCTACTGCGGCCTCTGGCTGCCCGTCCGCGAGCGCTAGGCCGAACGTCGCTGGTCACGAGCATTGGCAAGCGCGCGCGTTCGGGTAGCCTCGATCGTCATGACGACCAGATGGCTTGCGGGGCTTGGCGTGGTGGCGGTGCTCGCGGCGTGCGGCGACTCGACGACCGGGTTCACCGCCGGCACGGGCGGGTCGACGAGCACGGGGGGCGGCGGCAGCGGCAACACGGGCGGCAGCGGCACGGGCGGCAGCGGCACGGGTGGCAGCGGCGGCGGAACGTGCGGTGACGGGGTGCTCGATCCGCCGGGCGAGGAGTGCGACGACGGCGCCACCGTGGCCGGCGACGGCTGCGACGGCGCTTGCCAGCTCGAGCCGGTGGGGCAGACGTGCGGCGATACCCTCGACGCCGGGGAGACGTGCGACGACGGCAACCTCCTGAATGGCGACGGCTGCAACCCCACATGCAACTTCCTGACGAAGGTCACCGAGCTCGCGGTCGGCGTACCCGGGAGCATCCTCACCTCGGACGGCACCTACCTCTACCTCTGGGGTCAGGGCGGCAACTGCCAGATCCACCGGGCTGCCATCGCGCAGTGCGCGCCGGGCAGCTGTGCCTTCACGCCCTTCGTCGGCGCCGGCGGCTGCGCCGGCGCGCCCGCCGACGGTCCGGGCGCCTCGGCGGTGCTCGGCCCGGGCGGCGGCGGCCTCGCCTTCGGAGCGGGCAAGCTCTTCTTCGGCGACGGTCACACGGTGCGCGCCGTCGACCTCGGGAGCGCGACGCTCGACGTGACGACCGTCGCGGGCGATCCGAACCGCTGCGGTCAGCTCGACGGCGTGGGGAACGCCGCGGTGATGAGCGACGTGCGGGGACTGGCCTACTACGGCGGCCTGCTCTACTTCGTCGACGCCAACATGGCGACCCTGCGCTCGGTCGACCCGCAGTCGGGGCAGGTGACCCTGCTCGCCGGTCAGACGCCGAACGACAACGCCAACACGAGCTACGACTGCGCCACGAACCTGTGCTGCGGCAACACCAACCCCGGCGCCCCGATGAACAGTCCGCGCTACCTCACGTCGGACAACTCGGGGAGCCTCTTCATCGTCGACACGAACGGCTCGGCGATCCGGCGCTACGACATCGGCTCCACCACGCTCTCCACCCTCGTGTCCGGCGTCGGGTACGTCGACGGGGTGGGCGCCGCCGTCCGCATGGACCGGCCGCGCGGCATCACCTCCGACGGCACGAGCCTCTACTTCGGCGAGCAGGACGAGAACACGATCCGGCAGATCGTGGTGGGCACGGCGACGACGAGCACCTTCGTCGGCGTCCGGGGCTGCGCCGGTCCGGCCAACCTCGCCGGCATGAGCGGCGGGGACGGCTCGCAGAGCTACGCGGGCAGCTGCAACGCCGTGGCGGTCGCCGGCAAGCCGCAGTTCGCGGTCGGCGCGATCAGCCTGTCCTTCGACTACGGCACCAAGGCCATCTACGCGGTCGCGACGGGCAACCGCTTGCTCCGCTTCGAGTGAGGGGCCGTTCGTCCGTGAGGGTGGGTGTCGTGCAGCTCGGGACCTCGCTCGCGCAGGGTGCCCTTCTCTGCCTCGTGCTCGCGCTGGCTCCGGGCTGTCGCAAGAGCGGACCCGCGGTCAGCTGGCGCGCGCGCGTCGGCGACGTCTTCGACGTCGTCGGCGCCGGCGACGGCCTGGTCCTGGCGCTCGGGGACGGGGTGCTCGTGGCGCTCCGCGACGGCAAGGAGGTATGGACCGCGCCCGTCCCGAAGCACGAGGGCTGGGTGTTGCCCCTCGCGGCGCAGGGCTGCGCGCTCGTCGCGCTGCGCGAGCCCGGCGAGCTCACGTGCCGTGGCTTCGCCGACGGAGCCGAGAAGTGGAAGGCCTCGCTCGCGGGGATCGCCGAGGCGACGCCGGCGCCCGCCCCCGACGCGCCGCCGTCCCGGGAGGCCCCGGCCGCCGAGCCACCGGCCGCCTACGCCGCCGCGCTCGCACCGGGCGGCGACGTCGTCCTAGTCCTGTCGGACGACCGCTGGGCCACGCTCGCCCCCGCGACCTGTGCGACCGGGCAGCCGTGCCTCGTGGCCTCTCCCTCCGGCGCGGTGCGCTCGAGCTCGAGCTTCGACGTGCTCGCCATCGGAGCCGACGGCCTGCGCATCCTGAATCGCCTCGAGAACCTGAGGCTCTACGACGCCCAGGGCAAGCGCCTCGCCACCATCGACGGCAGCACGGTGTACTTCGCCGTCGCAGGCCGAGGCGGGGAGGTCCTCGCCGGCATCGACGACGCCATCGTGCGCATCGCCGTGAGCCGCTGCCCTGGCTCGCAGGAGCCCATCGCCGTCGGCTCCGCGCCGGGCTGCGTCGACCGGCTCGCGACCGCCAAGGATCCGTCCCTCGGCGTCGTCGTCGACGGCGATCTGGTGTTCGTCAGCGACCGCAACCTGCGGCGCGCCGGGAGCAAGACCTGGACGGCGGCGGGCGTGGACGCCGTGGGGGTGCCGGTCGCCTGGGGCGAGCTCGTGGTGACGGCCTGCGGGCGCGAGACCGACGATCTGCTCGTGTCGCAGGCCGACCTCTGTGCGGTCTCGGCCGAGGACGGGCGCCTGCGCTGGCGGAGCAAGCCCGAGCTCGTGCGCAAGGGCCTGCTCTCCGACCCCGTGCTGGTCCTCGACGGCGACTGGCTCTACGCGCACTTCGAGGGCGAGCTCGTCGCCTTGCGCATGCCGCGCTGACGACCGCGCCGCCCGACGGCAGCGGCGACCGCCGCGAGCCCGACGACGAGCGCGCCCGCGCCACGCTCGGTCGACACGAGATGGCAGCCGCAGCCCTTCGGCGGCGGCGCGCTCTGGGGTGGCGCCGCGCTCGGGGTCGGCGCGGCGGACGCGTCGGTGCCGGCCGCGCCGCTCGTGCCCGCGGCGACCACCGGCGGCGGGGGCAGCGCGGCGAACGGCGGCGCCTTTTCGCTCGACGGCGGCAGCCCTTCGCAGCGCACCTCCACGTCGATCGGGCCCGCGGTGAGCGTCGGGCCCTCGCCGAGCGCGCGCGCGCGGAGCTCGACCTGGTGGCGGCCGGGCGCGACGCCGGGGAACCCGTGGCTCCGATCGGCGGGACAGAGCGTGTAGATGCGATCGCGCCCGCGCCCGACCCAGCTCGCGCCGGGCGCCGGCCCGATGCCGATCGACTCGGTCGGCAGGTAGCGCGCGCCGTCGACCCAGGTCTCCCAGTAGAGCACGTCGCGCCACGGCTCGGCGCTCGCATCGAGGGTCGCCTCGACGTCGACGTACGCTCCCTCCTCGTCGATGGAGCACGAGCCCGAGGCCGTGCCGACGCGGAGCACGCGCCGCACCGCCCGGCTCGCGCGCAGGGTCCCGAGCGCGCCCGGCGCCGTCGCCGTCGGACCGATGGCGACCGCCACCTCGAAGCGCTCGGGGCCGATGTAGCGGCAGGGGTTCGGCAGCGACAGGGCGTAGCGCTCGCCGGCCTTCCAGGGCGTGGCCGGCGTGATCGTGAACGCGCTCTCGCCGCGCGGGGCGAGCGTCGCCGGCACCCTCGTACGCGCCGCGCCGTCGAGGCGCACGAGCTCGAGCGGGCTCTGCGCCACGTCCGCGCTCGGGTAGCGCCCGGTGTCGAGCACGAAGCCGGGCACGTTCTCGGGGAGCGAGCCGCCGTCCGGGACGAGGCCCGCCCGCCTGCAGGGCAGGGGCGAGCATGCGTCGGCCGCGGGCGTGCTCGCGGCGACGGCGGCGCCGACGAGCAGGCCGAACGCCAGGTGGTGCGCGGAGGCCATGCCCGTCCGTAGCGCCGACTCCGGGCGGCGTCATGCCCGCGCCGCGCCGGGGGAAGGTCGCGACGAAGGTGACGGTCGCGGCCCTCGGTACGCAGGATCGCGCCATGCACCTGCTCGGCCTCCTTTCGGCTTCGGCGCTCGCGCTCGCTGCGCTCGTCTCCTGCGGCAAACCCCCGGCCGTCGAGCCTGCGGCGTCGCCGAGCGCCGCCGCGACCGCCGAGCCCGCGGCGCGCGGCTGCAGCCTGCGCTTCACCGACATCGAGCAGGGGCGCTTCGAAGCGCGCCTGCTCTGTCGCGGCGCCGACCGCTGCCGCGTGCTCCTCAACGCCTGCCTCGACAAGAGCTTCGAGACGCCCTTCGTCGACGGCGCGCTCGTCATCGGCGAGGACGCGAGCAACGTCGCACCCTGCCAGGTGGGCATGTCGGGTGATCTGAAGTGCGTGGGCCTCGACGCGACCAAGCTCATCGAGGTGCCCGAAGGCGCCGCGGCGCGCTTCCGCCTGTCGGTGCCCGAGTGCAACGCCGGCAACCAGACGCCCTACTCCAACCCCAAGATCGCGCGCGACTGCGCGGCACACGCCGACGACCCGCTCGAGCAGGGGGTCGTGTTCGCCGCGGACGCGCGCGGGCTCGTGCGCGAGTGGCGCGGCGCACGTGTGGACGACCTCCAGGGCCTCAAGGCCGAGGCGGCGCGCGAGGCCGAGCGGCTCGCCAAGGAGGCCGAGGCGGAGGCCGCGGCGCGGCGCAAGAAGGCCCT
>JADLAB010000358.1 GCA_020848455.1 Polyangiaceae bacterium | reverse complement strand
CGTCGTGGAGCCACAAGCTGCCGTCGGGCGCGGCCCGGAGCTCGCGCGCCGCCCCGAGCGTACCGCCGCCCGGCAGCGCGAGCGCGAGCCGCTCGACCGTGTAGCCGGCCGCGACGCCGCTCGTCGTGAGTGCGCTCGGCGCGTCGGTCGGCACGGGCAGGGGGGTCGCGGCGCCGAGGTGCTCGAGCTCGCCCCGGGCCGTCGGCGCGCGCGGCTCGCCGCGCCACACGCCCGCGCTCGCCGCGAGCCAGAGGGCACCGCGCGCGTCGAAGGCGAGGTCCCGGATCTCTCCGGGCGGCCCGAGGACGCGGTGCCAGGCCTGACCGTCGAAGCGCACCAGGCCGCGAGGGCCGGCGGCCCAGAGCTCGCCCCCGCTGCGGAGCGCGAGCCGCTCCAGGCCCTGCATCGGCAGGCCCGAGCGCTGCCACGCCCGGCCGTCGTGATGCCACAGCGCGTGCTCGCCGAGGGCCCACACGTCGTCGCGTGCCACGACGGCGAGGTCCTGGCACGACTCGGGGCCCGGCTCGAGCGTCCAGGTGTCGTGCGACAGGCGCGCCAGCTGCTTGCCGCAGAGCACCACGTCGTCGCCCACGGACGCGATCGCCGGCGGCTCCGAGAACTCGGCGTGCGCCTCGTCGGGGGGCGCCGGCAAGAGGCGCCACGTGGCGCCGTCGCGCCGCCAGCAGGCGTCGTTGGCGCAGGCGATGGAGGCGTCCGGCGTCAGGGCCAGGCTCGGCGTCCTGCTCGGCCCGAGCTCGCTCGAGAGCTCGGGCAGCGCCTGGGTCACGAAGGCCGAGCCCGCGCCGCGGGCGAGCTGGGGCGCGAGGAACATCATGTCGGTGACGGCGAGCCACTTGCCGAGGAGCCACGGCCTGCCGTCCGCGCCGATGCCGAGGACTTCCCCGTGGAAGCTCTTCGTGACGGCACCGTAGTAGTCGATGCGCTCCTGCACCGGCGCGGGCGGGCGGTGCACGCGCCAGGCGTCGCCCACGCGCTCCGCAGCGCCCCCGTCGAAGACGACCCACACGCCACCGCCGGGGGTCGTGGCGAGCGCGGTCGCGTAGCCGAACGGGTGCAGGGTAAAAGCGAACGGCGCGCTCTCGGTCGCCGCCCGCTCCGGCTCGGGCACGAAGCTCGCCGCGACGCCGGCGCGCTGGTTGCCCTCCGAGGCCTCTTGCTCCACCTGCACCGTGCCTTCTGCGGGCCGCACGGTGACGCGCCCGTCACGCCACGCGGCGGTGGCCACGGCCCCGCCCTCGCGCACGAGCGGCGTCTCGAACACCGGAAAGCGCAGGGCCTGCGTGGCGCGGCGGTCCTCGGGGATGGCGAGCCCCGCCTCGCCCCAGCCGACCGCACGGCTCCACGCGAGCGCGCCGCCCGCCGCGACGCCCGCGACGAGGCCCTGCTTCGTCCACGCGACGACGAGCGGGCCCGCCGGCGTGAGCCAGTCGACGTCGCCGCGCAGCGCGGCCGTGCCGCTCGGGCGGAGCTCGCGGTCGAGAAGCGCCACCGTGCCGTCCTCGTAGCCGATGGCCACGCCCGCGTCGGCCGTCTCGTCGAGCGCGGTCACGCGCATGCGCGCCCCGGGATCGCCCGGCGCGGGCAGGCTCACGGTGAGCTCGCTCGCGCCGCTCGGGCCGAGGGCCGAGAGCGCGTCGGTCGAGCCGTCGGCGCGGACGAAGCGGCCCGCCTTCGTGAAGAGGCGGCGGCCGGGCTCCGGCAGCGGCATGGCGGCGAGCTCGCGCCCGGTCGCGAGGTCGTAGAGGACGGCCTCGGGGTCGGCGCGCCCGACCGCTCCGATGCGCAGCACCGCGGCCCCGGCGACCGCGAGCTCGCGCACGTCGCCGCGCGCCGCGACGCGCCAGCGGGTGCGGGCCTCGCGATCGAAGGCGGCGAGCGAGCCGCCGTCCACGTTCGCGACGAGCCCGTCGTCGCCGGCGGCGGCGGTCTTGTCGATGGCCCGGAAGGTCTCGCCGAGGATGGGCGCGCGGCCGGGGCTGGTCGACCGCACCGCCCTGCCACCCTCGACCTTCACGGTGTCGAGCTTCGCCGGCGGGAGCGGCGCGGGCCGGGGCGCGCTCGAGGCCGGCGGCGGGGGCGGCGTCGGAGCCACGGGCTCGGCGCTCGGCGTGCAGCGCACGAGTGTGCCGAGCGCGACCACCGCCGCGAGCGCGCCACCCCGCGGCCTCACGGGGCGCCTCCGGGGCTCGTCGCCGCGGCCGGCGCGCGCGCGGGCACGATGCGGAAGAGAACGGCGCGCGCCTCGGCGACCGGCGCGGCCAGCGCGGCCGGAGCGGCCGGAGCGCCCGTCGCGTCCGTGGCGCCGGGCTCGGCGCCGGGCGGTCCTGCGCTCGGGCTGCCGCCGCCGACCCAGAGGCTGCCGTCGCCCGCGGTCCATGCGGCTCGCACGGTGGCGGGTGGCAGCGTCGCGCGTCGCCACGTCCCGCCGTCCCACGCGTAGCCCACGCCGTCGCCGAGCAGCCAGGCCGTGTGGCGGCCCGTGCCCGCGAGCACGCGCGGCTCGAAGCCCGGCGGAAGGTCCACGGACTCCCAGCGCCCCGCCACGAAGCGCGCCGCGCGATCGAGCCGCTCCGGCGGCTTCCAGGGGACGCCGCGCGCGGCGCCGAGCGCCCAGGCGATGCCGTCCTCGTCCTGCCAGAGCTGCCACACGAGCGCGAAGCCCGGTGGCAGCCCGCGCCGGTGCCAGCCGACGCCGTTCCAGTCGAAGGTGCCGTCGGCGCGCGCGAGCCAGCCGGCCGCCGGGCCGCCGAGCCACAGGGCGGTGACCGGCGACGCCACGCGCGGCAGGTCCAGCGCGAGGCCCGGGTCGTCGAGCGTGAGGGCGTTGCAGTACACGTCGCTCGGTGCGGCGCAGGCCACGTGCCACGTCGTGCCCCCGCCGTGCGCGAGCACCTGCGGCGACAGGGCGCGGCGGTCCGTGCAGGCCCAGCCGGCCGCCGAGCGCTCGCCCACGACGAGCGGCGTGTAGTCGTCGAAGATGCCTGCCGAGCGCACGACCTGCGGGCCGCGCGGGCCCGACACGACCCACCGCAGGTCCGGTCCCGTCACGGCCGCGGCGTCTGCGCCGGGCTTCGGTCGGGGCTGGCACACGCCCCGGTCGGTCGTGAGCCCGCGCGCCCCGTCGTGGTGCACGACGCTCGCGTCGTCGCCGAGGATCCACAGGTCGCGCGCGCTCGTGCCGGCGATCGAGCGCACCGGCCCGACGGCCGGCATCGGCACGAGCTCGACCGTCACGGCCGCGTCGGGCCCGACGACGGCGGGCGGTGGCTCGGCTCCGGCCGCTCGCGCGAGGGCGAGGCTCGCGAGAACGCTCGCCACGAGCACCGCAGGATGCACGTCGCTCGGCTGCATGATCGAGACGTGTAACGCTCCCCACGCGGGGCAGCAATCCACGCCGGGACCGACTACTCGGCGGCGTGCCCGGGCTCGAGGCCGCGCGCCGTGAGCCGCAGCCGGGGCCGGCCGCGGAAGCTCGGGCCGAGGGTCGCGTCCGTGACCTCCTCGTCGGCGAGCTCTTGCTCGCCCGCCCGGCGCCGCAGGCGCTCGCACTGGTCGTCGATGCGCGCGAGGGCGCGCGGCGAGTGCCCGATGCGCGCCGGGTCCAGGTGGCACACGGAGCCCTCGTAGTAGAGGTGGCAGCCCGCGGCGTCGTCGGGGTCGCGGTCGAGCGGCATCGGGCGCAGCGCGAGCCCGGGCGCGACGAGGGCGAGCGGCGAGCTCGCCGGCCACAGGCAGCAGTCGAGGTCGGCCTCGCCCGTCGTCTGGCGCGGGCGCACGAACCAGAGCGTGCACCCGTCGAGCTCGCGGGCGTGCGCGCGGAGCGCGCCGGCGAGGAAGCGGTGCTCGGCCTGAAAGGTGTACTCGTGGCGCCAGCCCGGCTGCGCCGTCACGGCCTCGAGCGCGGCTGTGCCGGCGAGGCCGACCACGGCGATCCGGCGCCGGTAGCGCGCCGGCACCGAGCGCTCCACGAGCTCGACGGCCGCACCGGACACGATCGCCAAGAGGGGCACGAGCAGCACGAAGTAGCGCGCGCCCGCCAGGCCGTCGTGCGAGAGGTTGCGCCCGAGCGGCACGAAGACGAGGACGAGGCTCGCGAGGAGCGCGGCGAGCGTGCGCCAGCGCCGGAGCACGACGAGCGCGAACGATCCGAGCACGACGAGCGTGAAGCACGTCGGCGTGAGCCAGTGCGGCGGCTCGCGGGCGGCGAGCCAGAACTGTTCGAAGAGCACGCCGAGCGTCCGGCGGACGCCCGCGAGCTCGGGCCCGGGATGGTGCGAGGGCCGGACGATCGTGAGCCACCCATGGAGCGCGATGCCGAGGAGCCCCGCGACGAGCCACCCGGCGTCGCGCAGACGGCGGCCGAGCGGCAGCCACGCGCCGCCTCGCCCCGGCGCGCCGAGCAGGGTCCACAGCGGGATGAGCGCGAGCTGCGGCAGACAGTCGATGCGCGTCATCGCTGCGAGCCAGCAGAGGACGACCGCGAGGACGCGCGGCACGGCGCTTGGGCTCGACGCCGTGCCGAGCCAGGTGACCCAGGCGGCGAGCGCGAGCGTCGCAGCGACGACGTGCTCGGAGCTCGAGGCCGAGAGCCGCACGGGGATGGGGCCGAGCGCGAGGAGGATCCCGGCGAGCGCCCCCGCCGCGAGCGAGCCGCCGAGGCGCCGGACGAGCACGACGCCGAGTGGCACCGCGAGCGCACCGACCATGCGAAAGAGCCCGAACCCGATCTCGGGCGTCGCCGGCGCGAAGGTGCGCACGGCCGCCTGCAGCACGGCCGCGCCCGAGCCGAAGCGCTGCTCGCCCCACCCGTCGGCCGGCAAGAAGGCGCCGTACCAGTTGGCGGGCGCGGGCTCGACGACCGAACGCGCCACGAGGCCGAGGGCGAAGGTGCCCGCGGCGACGGCCACCCAGCTCCAGCAGGCGGGCGGGCGCGCGGCCCGGAGCAGCCGCCGGGCCTCGAGCACGCCGAGACCGAGCGCGGTGAGCCAGGCGAGGCCCGCCGCGAGCAGCGGATCGCCGAGCGGCGTCGCCGGCCCGTCGCTCCCGTCGGCCTCGGCGCCGTCCGGGATCGACACCACCTCGCGCGGCTCGCCGACGAAGCGCCGCGTCGCCAGGAGCGCCTCGGGGCACCGCTGCTCGAGCTCGTCCGGGGCGCGGAACGCGAGCTCGGTCCCCTCGTGGGAGGGCTCGAGCACGCAGCCCCGGGGGCCGAGCAGCACGACCATGCGGTGCTCGCCCGCGCGCCACTCGACGACGGTGCGATAGGTCGCGGTGTCGATGCGCTCGAGCCGGCACGCCCCCTCGACCGCGCCGAGGGCGAGGGCGAGCTCGTCGATCTGCTCCCGCGGCAGGGCGGCCTGGCAGCGCTCGGTGAAGCCCGGCTGGGCGTGCGCCGGGCGGGCGCACGCGACGACCACGACGAGGGCGCCGAGCCAGGCGAGCCACCGCGCCCCGGGGTGCATGGCGCGAGTCCAAGGGCATCGGAGCGCCGGCCCTACCATGGGGCGATGTCACGGCGGCTCGCGGTTCGCGCCACGCTCGGCATCGTGCTCGCGCTCGTCGCCTTCCCCCTGGTCGCGGCGGCCTGCTACTGGAAGAGGAGAGCGTTGACCAAGAGCTGCGTCGGGGCCGCCTCCGGAAACAGGTTGAGGTCGACGCGGCGCCGCGTGCCGACCCAGCGGTACGCGAGCGCCGGATCGCCCGACGTCACGTAGTACGCCACGGCGACCGCCCCAGGCTCGGTCGGGCCGGCGCAGTGCCGCGGTGCCTCGAAGCTGCCGACACCGTTCAGCAGCGGCGTGCTCACGGCGGGCTCACCGACCATCTCGAGGGTGGGGTTGATGGCGCCGATGCCGATCGTGAGGTTGCCGTCCGTCACGAAGCGGCCGCCGAGCGCGTAGCTCGTGCAGTTGGCCCCGTTGGCCACGACGACGCGGCCGCCGTCGTCCTGGTAGTCGGCGAGCGTGTCGCCGAGCGCGTTCGGGTCGTAGAACCCCTGGTAGTTCGTGGCGACCAGCACGGCGTCGTAGGGCGAGAGGTCGCCGAGCGACGGGACGGAGCTGCCCGCGGGAAAGATGTCGACGGCGCCGAGCACGCCCGTGCCCTGGAGCGCGCTCTGGATGGAGGGGGCGCCGTTGCCGTCGGCCGACACGATGAGCACCCGCAGGGTGCAGTCGTTGTCGATCGAGTTGTAGCAGCCACCCGGACAGCAGCCGTCGTTGTCGACGCACGTGGCGATGACGGGCAGCGGACAGGTGGCGTTGCAGCCCTGGGGGCTGCCGCTCATGTGGTCGTCGGTGCAGAAGTCGGCGTCGATGCACTCGAGCGGGCAGTCGCCGTCGCAGATCTCGCCCGGGTCGAGGTCCCCGTCGCCGCAGGCGCCGGAGCCGCCGGTGCCGCCGTTGGCGCCGCCGCCCTGTGCACCGGAGCCGCCGGTGCCACCGCCCGCCCCGAGGCCGGAGGCGCCCGCTCCGCCCTCGATCGCGAAGTCGTTGCCGAGCATGGCGGTGCAGCTCACGACGCACCCGAGCGCCGCAGTGATTCCGAGGTGTCTGCCCAAGGTAGAGGAAGTGTTTCGCATGACGACTCGCCGAGCGATCGTACACGGTGGCGCGGCGCGGCACCGATCAATTGGTCGAGCCGCCCCGAGAGCGCGGTATAGAGGCGGTGCCGGGTCGCTCGCGTCGCCCGGTCCGGAGGTCTGCTAGCTAGACGACCGACAGCGCCGCGCCGATCGCGCCGACGAGCTGCGGCGTCGGGAGCACGCGCACGGGCCGGCGCAGGGCGCTCGCGAGCGCGTCCACCATGGCGGCGTTGAGCGCGACCCCGCCGCTCAT
>JADLAB010000357.1 GCA_020848455.1 Polyangiaceae bacterium | reverse complement strand
CCGTTCACGGTGCGGTAGTCGCGGAAGGTCGTGCCCTGCGCCGCCACGCTCGCCCGGAGCACCTCCACGATGGCGACGCGCAGGCGCGAGATCTCGTCCGGCCGGAGCCTGCCGGTCGGCGTGAGCGGGTGGATGCCCGCGCGCCACAGGGCCTCGTCGGCGTAGATGTTGCCGACGCCCGCCACCACGCGCTGGCCGAGCAGCGCCGTCTTGATGGGCGCGCGACCGCGCAGGCGCGCCCCGAAGGCGGCGTCGTCGAAGGCGGGCTCGAGGGGCTCGGGCCCGAGGCGCTCGAGCGTGGGCAGGCCGCAGGGCTCGCCCGGGCGCCGCACGAGAAAGCGCCCGAAGCGGCGCGGATCGCGAAAGTAGAGGCACGGCCGGCGCTTGCGGCCGAGCTCGAGCACGGCGCGCACGTGGCTCTCGGGCCGCTCGAAGCCGAGCACGCCCGTCATCCCGAGGTGGATCACGAGCTCGTCGCCGCGCGACAGCGGCAGGAGCAGGAATTTGCCGCGGCGCGCGACGGCGAGGATGCGCTGGCCCGCGGCGCGCCCGAGGTGCTGGTACTTGGGCCCGGCCGGCGCGTCGACGCGGCGCGCGCGCACGATGGTCGCGCCGACGAGCGCGGGCTCGAGCTCGCGGCGCACGGTCTCGACCTCGGGTAGCTCGGGCATCGGGCGCTCGGCCGCATCCTACTCCACGCGCCGCGCCGTGGCCCGCGAGCGAGGCCGTCCCGGCTGGTGTAGAGTCCTTCCGATGCTGCTCGCGTACGTGTTCGCGCTCATCGTCGGGCTCGGCGTGCTGCTCATCCAGGCCGCCTTCGGCGGCAAGGACGTCGAGGGCGGCGCCGAGGCGGACGCGGATGCGGATGCGGACGCCGATGCCGATGCGGATGCGGACGCCGACGCGGAGGGGGAGGCGGACGCGGGGCACGACCTCGGCCACGACGTCGGACACGGCGGGGCGCCGCACGGCGGCCACGAGGTGGCGCTCGACGCCGGCGGTCTCGTCGCGCTCTTCGTCTCGACGCGCTTCTGGATCTTCACGCTCCTCGGCTTCGGTCTCTCGGGCACGATCCTCACGCTCTTCGGCACGCTCGGGACCTGGCTCGTCCTGCCGATCGCCGCCGGCGCCGGCCTCGCGTCGGGGCTCGGGGCCGCCTTCGCGTTCCGCGCCCTGCGCCGGAGCTCGGGGCGCACGACCGAGCACGTCGGCTCGGCCGTGGGGCGCGTGGCGCGCGTCGTCGTGCCCGCCGCGCCCGGGCGGCTCGGGCGCGTGCGCATCGAGATCGGCGGCCAGACGGTGGACCTCGTGGCGCGCGCCGAGGGCGAGGCGCTCGAGCGCGGCGAAGAGGTCGTCATCGAGGAGGTCGAGGGCGAGACGGCGCAGGTCTCGCGCGTGCCGCCCGAGCTGCGCGAGCCCTGAGCGCGGCCCGCGCGCCGCGCGTCCGGCGCGAAGCGCACGACGGCGACGTGCTCGGTGGCCGGCGGTGCCCCGCCCGGCGTGCTTGCCCCGACCCCGGAGCCTGGTACTGTCCGGCCCATGAGGATCCATGCGGTGTGGTTGTCGGCAGCTCTCCCGCGCGGTCCGGGGGGCATCGATCTCGAGCCGGTGCTGATGGTGCTCGGGGTGGCGGGCGGCGTGCTCGTGGCCTTCACGGTGCTGCTGCTGCTCTTGCGGCACTTGCTCTACATCTGCGGGCCCGATCAGATCCTGGTGTTCGCCGGACGCAAGCACCGGCTGCCCGACGGCACGGTGTCGAACTACAAGATCCTCCACGGCGGGCGCGGCTTCCGCGTGCCCTTCCTCGAGAGCGTCCACACGATGGACATGCGCCTCTTTCCCGTCGAGCTCTCGGTGCGCGACGCCTACTCGAAGGGCGGCATCCCGCTCACCGTCGAGGCCATCGCGAACGTGAAGCTCTCGAGCGACCCGGTGGCGGTCCGCAACGCGGTCGAGCGCTTTCTCAACGCGCCGCTCGTGCAGATCGCCGCCGCGGTGCAGCAGACGCTCGAGGGCGTTCTCCGCGAGGTCATCTCGCAGCTCACCCCCGAGGAGGTCAACGAGGACCGTCTCAAGTTCGCCGAGAGCCTGGTCGAGAACGCGCAGGACGACCTCCACAAGCTCGGGCTGCAGCTCGACGTGCTCAAGGTGCAGCACGTGTCCGACGACCAGCACTACCTCGAGAACCTCGGCCGTCCGGCCATCGCGCACATGCTGCGCGACGCGCAGAACGCCGAGAGCGTGGCCGACCAGTCGGTGGCCCAGGCCGAGGCCGCGGCGCGCCAGGCGGCCGAGACCGCGACCAAGCGCGCCGAGACGACCGTCCTGCAGACGCGCAACAACGCCCGCGCCGAGCTCGCCAAGCTCGAGGCCGAGGCCAAGCAGGTCGAGAACCAGGCGCAGATGGCGGTCGAGACCGAGCGCGCGCGCGCCGAGCAGCGGCTGCAGGAGCTGCGCGCCGAGCTCGAGAAGCTGCGCCTGTACTGCGACGTCGTCCTGCCTGCCGAGGCGCAGAGGAAGGCGGCCGAGCTCAAGGCGCGCGGCGAGGCCGCGCCGGCGATCGAGACCGGCAAGGCCGCGGCCAAGACCCTGCGGGCCGTCTCGAGCGAGTGGTCCGCCGCGGGCGAGCACGGGCGCGAGGTCTACCTGCTCCAGCAGCTGCGCGCGCTCGCCTCCGCGGCGGCCGAGCGCGTCGGCGGGGCCCAGGTCGGCAGCATCAAGCTCGTGGCCAACGACGAGCAGGCCTTCAGCGCCGTCCTCGCGGCCTACCCCGCCGCCGTGGCGCGCGTTCTGCGTGAGACGGCGAGCGCCCTCGGCTTCGACCTCGAGTCGATCCTCGCGGGTGTGGGCTCGCGCGCCCCCGGGCTCGACGCGCACGCGCCTCCAAGGCCGGCGCTCGGACCCGGCCCCACGCCCACGCCGGGGTCGCCCACGAGCGGTGGAGGTCGGTCATGATGATCGAGCTCGCGGTGGCTCTCGGCGTGACGGCGCTCGTCGTCGTCATCTTCATCGTGTTCACGCTGAACCGGCTGCTCCTGGTCTCGCCGCCGAACAAGGTGCTCATCCTGGCGGGTGGGCGGCACCAGCTGCGCGACAAGGTCGTCGGCTACCGCGCCATCCGCGGCGGGCGCGCCGTGCGCGTGCCCCTGCTCGAGCGCGCGACCTCGATGGACATCTCGAACATCCCCATCGAGATCGCCGTCAAGGGGGCGTACTCGAAGGGCGGCATCCCGCTCAACGTGCAGGGCGTCGCGCACGTGAAGCTCCCGGGCGAGGAGCCGCGCCTGTCGAACGCCGCCGAGCGCTTCCTCGGCCGGTCGCGCGCCGAGATCGCGCAGGTGGCGCGCGAGACGCTCGAGGGCAACGTGCGCGGCGTGCTGGCGCTGCTCACGCCCGAGCAGGTCAACGAGGACAAGATGGCCTTCGAGAACTCGCTGCTCGAGGAGGCCGAGCACGACATGGTGCGCATCGGGCTCGTGCTCGACACGCTCAAGATCCAGAACGTGACCGACGACGCCAACTACCTCAACTCGATCGGCCGCATCCGCGGCGCGCGCATCAAGCAGAGCGCCGCCGTGGCCGAGGCGCGCGCCCGCAGCGAGGCGCAGCAGCAGAAGGCCGAGAACTGGGCGCAGAGCGAGATCGCGAAGATCGAGACCGATCTCGCCATCGCACGGCAAGAGACCGACAAGCGCATCAAGGACGCGTTGAGCCGCCGCGAGGCCATGATCCAGGAGGCACGCGGCAAGGTGCTCGCCGAGATCGCCAAGGTCGAGGAGGACATCAAGCGCCAGAGCGCGCGCGCGCCGCAGGTCGAGCGCCAGCTCGAGGCCGACGTGGTCCAGCCCTGGGAGGCCGAGCGCCGCAAGCTCGAGGAGGAGGCGCGCGCCGCGGCGGCGACCATCGTGGAGCGCGGGCGCGCCGAGGCGGCGGCCCTGAAGAGCGTCGTCACCGAGTACCGCGCGGCCGGGGGCCACGCGCGCGACGTGCTCGTGCTGCAGCAGCTGGTGCCGCTCTTGACGGCGATCTCGGGCGCCGACAAGAAGACCCGCATCGCCGAGTGGACCGTGCTGCCGACCGCCGGCGACGGGGGCGCGCTCGCCCAGCAGGCCATCTCGGCCACCGAGCAGCTGCGCGCCGCGACCGGGATCGATCTCGCGCGCGTGGCGCGGCGCCTCTCGGGCGAGGCCGAGCCGCCGCCCGCGCCGGCCCCGAAGCCGGCGCGCGCCGAGGCCGCGCCGAGCGTCACGCCCGAGCCCGCCGCGCCGCGCGCTCCGCGCGACAAGGAGAGCCAGCCTCCGCCCGGCGCGCCGAAGAAGAAGTAGGTGCGCATCGTCGAGGACGCTCCGGGGGAGCGGCTCGTCCTCGGGGGCGGGCCGTTCGGATGGCGGCGGCTCGCCTTCGACCGGCGCGCGGTCGTCGGGCGCCCGGGCCTGTTCGCGTGGCGGCGGCTCCGACGGCTCGAGCTGCCGGCGAGCGAGCTCCGCGCGCCCCGGCTGTGCCTGCGGCGCGGCGCGCGCGGGGCGCCCTTCTCGGTGGAGCTCCACGCGGGGCCCGACGTGCTCGACTTCCCGGTCGAGCACCTCGACTCGCGGCAGGAGGCGCTCGATCTGTTGCACCGGCTCGCCGCGGCGCTCGGCTTCGACCGCTACGAGCTCCTGCGCAAGGACGACGACGGAATCGAGGTCGAGCTCCACCGCGAGGGGGAGAGGGATCCCTTTCGCTCCGCCCTGGGCGAGCCCGTGCTCGTGCCCGCCGGCGGCGCCGACTACCGCCCCGTCGCGGCGCTGCAGCAGGAGGTGAGTGCCGCCCCGGCGCGACCCGGGCGCTTCACGGAGCCCGCCACCCCGCCGCCGCCCTTTGCCCCGACCACCACCTACGACGGGGCGCGGGTCGTCGAGTGGCGGCCCGGCGAGCGCGTCGTGCTCTCGCGCTCGGCGCGTCACCCGGTCCTGGCCCTCTTGTTCCTGCTGTTCGTGGCACCGTTCTACGTGCTCTTCGGCAGCGCGCTCATCGCCGCGATGTCCCTCACCGCCGGGATGGTGATCATCATCCCGCTCGCCGTCCTCGCCGACCAGCTCGGCGCGAAGGCCTCGCACATCGGAGGCATCGCCTTTCTCGTCCTGTTCGTCGGCACCTGGGTCGTCGGGGGCCTCGCGCTCGGCTGGGACGTGCTGCGTCGCTTCCGCTGGATGCTCGCGCGCGAGACCATCCTCGACTGGCAGGCCGGTACCGCGACCTTCCGCCTGTGGCGCGTGAAGCGCGTCTTTCGGCTGGCCGAGATCCGCGGCCTCACCGTGCTCGAGAACTCCGGGTCGGAGAAGACCAAGAAGAAGAAGAAGTACTGGGAGTGGTGCGAGCTCGAGATCCGCCTGCCCGGGCTCGACGAGGTCGTCCTGAAGACCGATCGGCACCGGACCGCCGG
>JADLAB010000356.1 GCA_020848455.1 Polyangiaceae bacterium | reverse complement strand
CGGTGCGCATCGTCGCCGGGCTGACCGGCGTCAGCATGGGCATCGGCACCCTGGTGGGGCTCATCCACACGCTGCGCGCGCCGACGCCGGGCACGAGCCCCTTCATGATCGCCGGCGGCCTCCTGCCGGCCGCCCTGCTCGTGCGGTACGCGCTCACGGGCAGGGCGAAGACCTGACGGCGCGCCCACGCCCGCCCACGCTGCCGGCGCGCCCGCGTCGCGCCGTCAGTTGCCTCCCGCCCCGGCCGCCGCTCCACCCGCCCCGCCGGCGACGCCACCGGAGCCACCGCCGCCCGAGCCACCGGGCGCTGCGCCGCCGCCCGCGGTACCGCCCGTGCCGGCCGTGCCGCCGGAGCCGCCGCCGGCCGTTCCCGGCGAGCAGCCGTCGGGGACGTACCCGACGACACCGCAGCGCTCGCCGTCGCAGCCGTAGTCGACGAGCACGGCGTCGTCGCGGCACACGTCCTCGCAGTCGTCGTCGGAGGAGCAGGTGCTCGTCACGCAGCGCGGAGACACGTCGCCGGGCACGACGCCGCAGGTGTAGCTCGGCCCGTACGCCGCCGTGCAGTCGTAGGGCTCCGCGGCGCGGCACGCGTCGTCGACGCAGGCCTCGCCCACGACGGTCGCGCCCGAGCAGCTGCGCGCGCAGTCGGCGGAGGTGCGGCAGGCGGTGCGCTGGCTGCAGCCGCCGGACGCGAGCGAGCTCGCGAGCCACCAACCCATGACGGCCGCGAGCGCGACGCCCACGCGCCGCCCCACCGTGGACCGAGCCTTCGCCTTGGCACGCATCGCGGACAATCTACCCTCCACGCCCGGCGATGACCACCGGCATGCGGCGCTCTAGCGCGGGATCCAGCCGGTCTCGCGCGGCGCCGGGTGGCCCGGGATCGGGAAGGCCGGCGGCCGCCACAAAGGCGCGCCGACGGGCGCGCTCGCGCCGGGTGGGGGCGCCGGAGGCGTCGCGGGCAAGCGCGCCGGGTCCGCGTCCCGGCAGCAGCGGAACGAGATGAAGTAGTAGCGAAACTGCGGCACGTGGCTCGTGGTCGCCGGACGACAGGCGTTGCGCACGTGGCCCCAGGCCCCACCCTTCAGGGCGGCCCAGCCGCCGAGCCCGCGACGCTCCTCGGTGCGCACCCACTCGTCCATGTTGCCGGGCTGGTCGTACACGCCGAAGCCACTCTGGCACCCGGGCTTCGACCCGCTCGGCACGCTCTGGTCGATGCGCCGCAGCTCCGGATCGGAGACGCGCGGGTCCGGATCGTAGGCCTTGTCGAGGTCGGGCGCGATCCACGGGTTGTCGATGTTGCACGCCGCGCTCGAGCGCTCGCGCCCGTACGGGAAGGGCAGGTGCTCGGGACCCTCGCACGCCGCCGTCCACTCGCTCTCCCAGCAGAGCCGCTTGCCGCGCGCGTCGCAGAGCGCGGCCGCGTCGTAGGCGTTGACGTGCACGGGTGGGTGGGCGCCCTTCTGGTTCGGGTACTCGTAGCGGTCGATGCAGAAGCGCTGGCGCCGCGGGGCGCTCGTGCAGCGCGTGCCGGGCGCGAACTCGTGGCAGATGACGAGGTGGTTCGGGCCGCCGGTCTCCTTCTTCAGGCACGTGCGCTCGACCTCGGGGCAGTGCTCGACGTCCACGAAGGCCATGTCGGCGGGGCAGGCACCGGCGCCGACGCGGGGGTCGTCGCCTCCTGCGCCGTCGGACGCGCTCGGGGCGGGCGGTGGCGCGGCAGGCAGCGCGGAGGCGGGCGCCGGGGCCGCGCTCGGCGCAGGCTCCACGGCGACGGCGCTCGCCGTGGCGCGCGGGCTCGCCACGGAGGGCGCGGCGAGGCTCGGCGCCGGCGGCCCGCTCGGGTGCGGGGTCGGCTCGCCGCCGCAGTCGACGGCCGCGAGCAGGACGAGGAGGACGGCTCGACGCGCACCCCGTGGCACCGTCCCCTCGCACGTCGCTCGGCCCGCTCCTCGCATCGCTCCCTGCCGATTGTGGCACAGCCCGCTCGCAGCGGGCGCGTTCGCGGCGGCGCCGCGCGGCGCGCTCCGCGCAGCCTCGACCCGCCTCCGGCTGGGAGTATGATGCCGGCCGGCGAAGGGACGGGCGCATGTTGAGCTTCGAACCGACCGAAGAGCAGAGACTGATGCGCGACAGCGTGGGCGACTTCGCCCGCGCCACGCTCGGGGCCCACGCCCGGGAGCACGAGGCGATGCGCGGCGTGCCCGACGCGGTGCGCCGCGCCGCCTTCGAGCTCGGGCTCGGCACGATGGACCTGCCGGAGGACGCGGGGGGCCAGGGCCTCGGGCTCGTGACGACCGTGCTGCTCGAGGAAGAGCTCGGGCGCGCGGATGCCGCCGCGGCCTTCGCGCTCGCGGGCCCGGGCGCCTTCGGGACCGCCGTCGCGGAGCTCGCGCGACCCCTCGAGCGCGCGGCGCTGCTCGCGCCCTTCGCGAGCGCCGAGGCGGGCCACGCGCGCTTCGGCGCCGTCGGGTGGAGCGAGCTCCGCCCGAACGCCGAGCGGGCGGGCATGAGCACCGTGGCCGTGCGGGACGGGGCCGGCTACCGGCTCTCGGGCCACAAGGCCTTCGTCCACAACGCGGGGCTCGCCGAGCGCGTCCTCGTCGTCGCACAGGTCGAGCCCGAGCGCGGCTGGGACGGGCTCGGCGCCTTCGTCGTGCCGACCGACGCGCCGGGCGTCACGATCGGCGCGCGCCACGCGACGGTCGGCCTCGACTGCGCCTGGTTCGGCGAGCTCGGGCTCGACGCGGTGTCGGTCCCGGCCGCCGCGCGCCTCGAGCCGGAGGGCTCGTTCACGGCCGCGCTCGTGCGCTTCTTCGCGAAGCGCGCGCTCGTCGTCGCGGCGCGCGCCGTGGGGCTCGCCGGGCGGGCCTACGACATGGCGCGCAGCTACTGCGACGAGCGCGTCGCCTTCGGCAAGCCGATCGGGCACTTCCAGGCGGTGGCCTTCGAGCTCGCCGACCGGCACATGGATGTCGAGAGCGCGCGCTGGCTCCTGTGGCGCGCCGCCTGGCACTGGGACGGCGCCCAGCCGGAGCGCGCGGCGCTCGGGGCGAGCGCAGCGGCCACCGCCCACGCGCTCGAGGTCGCCATGCGCACGGCCGACGCGTGCGTGGGCCTGCACGGCGGCATCGGGTTCGTGCGCGATCTGCTCGCCGAGAAGCTGATGCGCGACGCCAAGCAGATGGCGCTCGCCTGCCCGACCGCCTTGCTGTGCGACCAGCTCGCCGCGGCCGTCGAGGTGGGCGCGCCGCTCGACCCGGCCGCGGTGCTGCCGACGCCCGAGGCGCAGGCCATCTTCGTGTGTTGAGGATCGGATGATCGACTTCCAGCTCACCGACAAGCAGCGCCAGCTCAAGGACGCCCTCGAGGGCCTCGGTCGCCACGTCGTGCGCCCGCAGAGCCTCGCGTGGGACCGCGACCACACGGTGTCGGAGGCCTTCCTGCGCCAGTTCATGGGCATGGCGCGCGCCTTCGCCGGCGAGGGCTCGGCCGAGCGCTTCCTCGGTACCGGCGAGGAGCCGGGCGCGGGACACGGCGCGGACCGGGGCGCGCCGCGCGGCAAGCCGAGCCAGGCGAACCGCACCGCGGCCGTCGGCGCGGAGGCGCTCGCCTGGTGTGATGCGGCGCTCCTGCTCGCGATGCCGGGCCCGGGGCTCGGCGGCCCGCCGGTGCGCTCGACCGGCACGCCGGAGCAGCGGCAGCGCTTCTTCGGCATCTTCAAGGACATGTCGCAGGAGCTCCGCTGGGGCGCGTACGGCCTCACCGAGCCCGGCGCCGGCAGCGACGTGGCGGCCATCCGCACGACCTGCGTGAAGGACGGCGACGCCTGGGTGCTGAACGGCCGCAAGTGCTACATCACGAACGGCGCGCGCGCGGCGTGGACCGTGATCTTCGCGACGGTCGACCACCGGCTGGGGCGCGCCGGACACCGCGCCTTCGTGGTCGAGAAGGGCACGCCCGGCTTCTCGGTCGGCAAGATCGAGGACAAGATGGGCCTGCGCGCCAGCGAGACGGCCGAGCTCGTGCTCGAGGACTGCCGCGTGCCGGAGGCCAACCTGCTCGGCGGCGCGGACGCCCATGCCAGCAAGGAGGGCTTCATGACCGCCATGAAGACCTTCGACACCACGCGCCCGCTCGTCGGCGCGATGGCGTGCGGCATCGGGCGAGCCGCCTACGAGCACGCGCGCTACTTCGTGCGCGAGCGCTATCTCCTGTCGCGGCCCATCCCGCGCTACGCCGCGCTCGCCGAGCGGCTGGCCCGCGTCGGTCGGCGGCTCGAGGCGGCGCGCGCCCTGGTGCACCACGCGGTCTACCTCGCCGATCTCGAGCAGCAGAACGCGAAGGAGGCGAGCATGGCGAAGGCCTATGCAGGTCAGGCAGCCGTCCACGCCTGCACCGAGGCCATCGACCTCTGCGGCGCGCACGGCACGCTGGCGGGCAGCGACCAGCTGCTCGAGAAGTGGTTTCGCGACATCAAGGTGTTCGACATCTTCGAGGGCACCGGCAACATCCAGCGCGTGGTCATCGCCAAGCGCATCGTGTCGGGCCTCAAGGCGTTCTAGGGCGGCCGTTCTGGCGGGGCCGGGAGACGCGTGCACACCCCTCTGCTCGTCGGCGCCCTGCTCGGGATCGCGGCCACGCACCTCGGGCTCGCCCTCGTGTTCGCCCGCGCCTGGCAGCGGCGCCACCCCGAGTACCTGCTCTTCGCGCTCGTCGGCGTGTGCGTGAGCCTGCACGCGGCGGCCCACGCCCTGCTCCTCTGCGAGACCCTCGGCGTGCCGGACGCCGGGGCGCTCGGGGCCGCGCGCGCCCTCGTGAGCGCGTCGGACGCCCTCGCGCTCGCCCTGCTCCTGCACTTCGGACTCGTCTACGCGGGTGTGGCGCGCCGCGTCCGGATCGTCGTGCCGGTGTACGGCGTCGCGCTCGCGAACGCGTTCCTCGCCGTGACCGGCCTCGCCTGGCGCGTGGCGCCGACGGGGTCGCAGCGCTTCGAGCTCCTCGGGCTCGAGCTCTACGCCCCCGACGGGGAGCTCGGCGCCCCGGCGCGCGGCCTCGTCGCCGCCGGCATCGCCGCCGCGGTCGCGGTCACGTGGCTGCTCGGGCGCGAGGCCTGGCGGCGGCGCGCCTCCGTGGCCGCCGCGCTCGGCTCGGTCTTGCTCCTCGCCTGTGTCGTCCACGACGCCGCCCTCGACATCGGCCTCGTGCGCTCCTTGCCCCTCGCTCCGCTCGGCTACCTCGGCCTTGCCTTCGGCCTGAGCCTCTCGCTCCTGGCCCGCTACTCGGCCAGCGCCGCGGAGCTCGGCCTGCGCACGACCGAGCTCGCGCGCCGCGAGCGCGATCTCGCCCTGGCCCTCTCGGAGCTCGAGCGCACGCAGCGCGAGCTGCTGCGCACCGAGGAGCTCGCCCTCGTCGGCGAGCTCGCCGCCGTCGTGGCGCACGAGGTCCGCAACCCGCTCGGGATCGTGAGCAACGCGGTCGCGAGCTTGCGCCGCGCGGGCCTCGGCGCCGACGACCGGACCACCCTCATCGGCATCCTCGACGAGGAGACCGGGCGGCTCGACCGACTCGCCGCCCACCTCAAGGACTACGCGCGGCCCGTGCTGCCTGCGCGCGCCCCGCTCGATCTCGGCGCGCTCGCGCGCCGCGGCCTCGAGCGGACCCCCCAGCGACCCGACGTCGTGCGCAAGCTCGACGTGGCGGACGACGTGCCACCGCTCCAGGCCGACGCCGAGCTCCTGCGCGCCGCGCTCGACAACCTCCTCGACAACGCGCTGCAGGCCATGGGCGAGGGCGGCGAGCTCGGCGTCGCGGTGCGGCGCGACCGCGTCGGCGAGATCGACGTGGTGGAGCTCGAGGTACGCGACACGGGTGAGGGCATGAGCACCGAGGCGCAGCAGCACGCGCTCCAGCCCTTCTTCACGACCCGACCCACCGGCACCGGCCTCGGCCTGCCGATCTGCGACCGCATCGTGAGCGCGCACGGCGGCGCGCTCGAGCTCGACAGCCGCCCGGGCAAGGGAACGCGCGTGCGGCTGCTGTTGCCCGTGGACCCCGGCGCGGAGCTGCCCGCCCGGGCGGGACGCCGCTCGGGTCTCGCCACCCTGCCCTGAGCACCGCGCCATGGACACGCTGCTGCTCGTCGGTCTGCTCGCGGCGCTCGCGCTCACCTTCGCGGGCACCGCGGTGTTCTTCGCCCGAGCGTGGACCGGGCGCCGCGAGCACGCGGAGTACGGCGTGTTCGCGCTCCTGTCGCTGTCGCTCGCGTTCTTCGCCGCCTTCGCTTCGCTCGCCTACTACCGCGCGGAGGTGCCCGGCACGGCGCCGTCCTTCACCACCGCGCTGTCCGGGCTGGTCGCCGCGGGCGTCGTCACGGTGGCGCTCTTGCTCGTGTTCGCGCTGCGCTACGGCCGGGTGACGGCCTGGCGTCGCATCAGCGCCGCCCTCGCGCTCGCCGCGGCCGGGTTCCTCACGGCCGTCGCGGCCGGCGGGTGGTGGGAGCCGCTGCCGCCCGAGCTGCCGCGCGTCGAATGGCTCGGGCTCTCGCTGCGCAGCGTCGACTTCACGCCGCGCCCCGCGGCCGTCGTGTTCTATGCGCTCGTCCCGGTGGTCGCCGCCGCGACAATCGCGCTCGTGGGGCGCAGTTACCTCCGGAACCGCCGCACCGACCGCGTCCCCGAGGGGCTGACGGCCCTGCTCGGCGCCATCGCCCTCGGCCTGGCCGTCGTCAACGACGCCGCCTTCGCGCTCGGCGTGCACCGCAGCATCGGGGCGCTGCCGCTCGGCTTCGCGGCCTTCGTCTACGGCGTCGCGCTCACGCTGGTGTCGCGCTACGCGCGCACCGTGACGGTGCTCGGCGAGCGCACGCGCGAGCTCGGGCAGCGCACCGAGGAGCTGGAGCGCTCCTACCGCGCCCTCGACCGCGCCGAGAGCGAGCTCGTGCGGACGCAGCAGCTCGCGGTGATGGGCGAGCTCGCGAGCGTGGTCGCCGAGAAGGTGGGCGCACCGCTCGCGGAGGTCGACCGCGCGGTCGCGGCGCTGCACCGTCCGGCCGGCGCCGACACGAGCGCCGTGCTCGACGCCATCGAGCTGCAGACCGCGCACCTCGACCGGCTGGTGCGTGATCTGCTGGCCTACGCGCGCCCGGTCACGCCTCAGGCGGCGCGGCTCGGGGTGCGCGAGCTGTTCGAGCGCTCGGTGGGGCCGCTGCGCGCGGCCGAGCTGGCCGAGACCACGCCCATCGAGCTCGTGGTCGAGGTCGCCGACGACGCCACCGAGGTGCTCGGCGACCCGGATCTGCTGCGCCAGGCGCTCGAGAACCTCGTCGAGAACGCGGTCGAGACCATGCAGGAGCGCGAGCTCGGCCCCGGCGAGCATCACCGACTCGTGCTCGAGAGCACCCGGCAGCGGGGCTCCGAGGCGCCCGTCGTGCTGGTCCGCGTGAAGGACACCGGCGCGGGCATGAGCGCCGCCGAGCGGCTCCAGGCGCGCCGCCCCTTCTTCACGACCCGGAGCGCGCACACGGGGCTCGGGCTGTGCGTCGTCGAGCGCTTCGTCGCCGCCCACGGCGGCAAGCTCACGCTCGAGAGCGAGCTCGGCCAGGGCACGACGGTCACGCTCGCCATGCCGATGGCGCGGGCCCCGCGCCGCCCGCACGCGCCACCGCCCGCGGCCTGACGCGCGCCCCCACCCGCACCCCCACCCGCACCCCCACCCGCACCAGGGTCATCCCCGAAATTCTCCCACAAAGCGGGAGAAAACTGAGGATGGGTGGGGTCATCCCCGAAATTCTCCCGGTTTTGGGGAGAAAACAGGAGATGACCCGCACCCGCGCCCCCGCACCCGCACCCGCCCCCGCACCCGCCCGCGCCCCCGCGCCCGCACCCGCACCCGCCCCCGCTCGCTCTCCCCCTCGCGCGCAGCGCCTTGGTCCGACACGCTCCTCGGCGTGCGGCGCGGCACCCCGGGTGGTCCCGGCCCGCCCACCGGGTTAAAGGCCGCGGCCATGAAGCTGCACGAGTACCAGGCCAAGCAGATCTTCGCCCGCTACGGCGTGCCGGTGCCGAAGGGCAAACCAGCCTTCCGCGCCGACGACGTCGAGGGCATCGCCAAGGCGCTCATCGCCGAGACCGGCATCCCGGTCGTGGTGGTCAAGGCGCAGATCCACGCGGGGGGCCGCGGCAAGGGCGGCGGTGTGAAGGTCGCGAAGGGCGGCGCCGCCGAGGCGGCCGAGCTCGGCAAGAAGATCCTCGGCATGCAGCTCGTGACCAAGCAGACCGGGCCCGCCGGGCAGAAGGTCCGCCGCCTCTACGTGGAGCAGGGGCTCGACATCGCGCGCGAGCTCTACCTCGCGCTGCTCGTCGATCGCGAGAAGCGCCGCGTCGCCGTCATCGCCTCGACCGAGGGCGGCATGGACATCGAAGAGGTGGCCGAGAAGCACCCCGAGAAGATCGTCACGACGCACATCGACCCGGTGCTCGGCCTGGCGCCGTTCCAGGCGCGGCAGATCGCCTTCAAGCTCGGCCTCGGGGCGAAGGCCACCATGAGCGCCTTCGCGGCGCTGCTCGACGGGCTCTACCGCTGCTTCGTCGCCGAGGACTGCTCGCTCGTCGAGGTGAACCCGCTCGTCGTCACCAAGGACGACAAGGTGGTCGCGCTCGACGGCAAGATGACGCTCGACGACAACGCGAGCTTCCGCCACAAGGAGTGGAACGAGCTGCGCGACGTCGACGAGGAGGATCCGACCGAGCTCAAGGCCAAGGAAGCCGGGCTCTCCTACGTGTCGCTGCACGGCAACATCGGCTGCCTCGTGAACGGCGCCGGCCTGGCGATGGCCACGATGGACATCATCAAGCACTACGGCGGCGAGCCCTCGAACTTCCTCGACGTGGGCGGCGGCGCCACGAAGGAGCAGGTGAAGCAGGCCTTCCAGATGATCCTGAGCGATCCCGACGTGAAGGGCATCTTCGTCAACATCTTCGGCGGCATCATGCGCTGCGACGTGGTCGCGGAGGGTGTCGTGGCCGCGACCAAGGAGCTCGGGCTGCGCGTGCCGCTGGTGGTGCGCCTCGAGGGCACCAACGTGGAGCGCGGCCGCGAGATCCTGCGATCGAGCGGTCTCGAGATCCAGGCGGCGACGTCGATGTCCGACGGCGCACAGAAGATCGTCGCGGCTGTCCGCTGATCGAGGACACGAGGGAATCGTCATGAGCATCCTGGTCAACAAGGACAGCAAGATCGTCTTCCAGGGCATCACCGGTGCCTTCGGGTCGCAGCACGCCAAGGCGTGCATCGAGTACGGCACCAACGTCGTCGGCGGGGTCGTGCCGGGCAAGGGCGGCACCACCTTCGAAGGCAAGGTGCCGGTGTTCGACACGGTGGGCGACGCGGTCGACAAGACCGGCGCGGACGTGTCGTGCATCTTCGTGCCCGCGCCGTACGCGGCCGACGCCATCTGCGAGGCCGCCGACGCGGGCTGCCGCTTCGTCATCTGCATCACCGAGGGCATCCCGGTCGTCGACATGGTGCGCACGCGCCGCTACCTCGAGGGCAAGAAGACGCTGCTCCTCGGGCCGAACTGCCCCGGCATCATCACCCCGGGCGAGTGCAAGATCGGCATCATGCCGGGCTACATCCACATGCCCGGCAAGATCGGCGTCATGTCGCGCTCGGGCACGCTCACCTACGAGGCGGTGGGGCAGCTCACGGCGCTCGGCATCGGCCAGTCGACCTGCGTCGGCCTCGGGGGCGACCCGGTCGGCGGGCTCGACTTCATCGACGTGCTCCACCTCTTCAACGAGGACCCGGGCACCGAGGGCGTGATCATGATCGGGGAGATCGGCGGCTCGGCCGAGGAGCGCGCCGCCGCCTGGATCAAGGCGAACATGAAGAAGCCGGTCGCGGCCTTCATCGCCGGCCAGACCGCCCCGCCCGGCAAGCGGATGGGCCACGCCGGCGCCATCATCGCGGGCGGCAAGGGCACGGCCTCGGCGAAGCAGGCCGCGCTCCGGGCGGCGGGCATCGCGCTCGCGCCGACCCCTGCCGAGATCGGCGTGACGCTCAAGGCCCTGCTATAGCCTCCTGACGGCCCGCGCGCGTGCCACCCGGCGCCCGTGTGCCGGGCCCGCCGGCGCGGCCGCCGTGTGGGCCGAGCGACGCACCCACGATGCCAGACGACAAAGCCAAGCCCGACCCCACGCGACCCGAGGTGGCGATCGTCACCGGGGCCGCCGACGAGGGGCGCGGCCTCCCACGCCGACTCACCTTGCCGACGCCCTGGCGCCTGCCTCGCCCGCTGCTCGAGCGCGGCGGGGCCCCCGGCGCCGGCGAGCGCCGGGGCACGCTCGGCGGGACGGGGCCGGCCATCGGCGCGTTCGACCACCACAGCGGCGAGCACCTCCACGACGACGAGCACGACCCTGGTGGTGAGCACGACCGCCGCGCGCCGGCCGCGCTCGCCCTCCGCGGCGAGGCCGGCGACGCAGAGGAGGAGCGAACGCTCGGCGAGGGCGCCTGGCAAGAGGACGACGAGGACGACGACTCCGACCGCGAGACGCGCGACACGCTCGACGTGTTCGACGACCCGGCGGCGGCGCCGACGCCCCTCACCGTGCTCGAGCTCGCCGCGAGCTGCGTGCGCTTCGTGGCCACGGCGTTCAAGGTCGAGCCCGACTTCACCCCCGACACCCTTCCCATCGTCGACCACTACCTGCGCGACGCGCGCGACGCGGTGGCCGCACGGCCGGAGTCGCTCGCGCTCGTGGCCCAGGCCGTGGGCGCCTACCTCGGCGAGGTCGTCCGCAAGAGCCACGCCTGCTGGTGGCGCACCGAGAGCGAGGACCCGGCCCGCTGGCGCCTCGATTTTCGCGACGTGTACGTGTCGTTCTACCCGGTGGAGCTCGCCACGGCGCTGCTGCTCGACCCGAGCGGCGACTTCTCGGGGCTCGAGCTGCGCGACTCGGTCGATCGCGAGGCCGTGGTCGTGCGGCTGCGCGATCTGCCCGAGGTGAGCGCCGAGGAGTTCGAGCTCGCCTCGACGCGGCTCGAGGTGCTCGACATCGCGGTCGACGCCCTGTCCCGCCGCCGCATCCGCGACCGCTCGCTGCGGCGTATCTACCGGCCCGAAGACTACGGCTGAGCCGGCGCGCCACGCGCGACCCCGGCCCCGGCGCCGGAGCCGACCCGGTCCGGCGGGATTGCCGCCCTTGCGTCGCGGCATTTTTGCTATCGTGCGCCCGTGATTTGGATCCTGATCGCGCTGCTCGACGTCGCCGCCTGGGCGCTGTGGTTCATCCTGCAGTGGAACATCGTGATCCCCATCGTGGTGACCGCGGTGCTCGGGCTGTTCGCGCTCGTCCTGTTCATCTGGCGCAGCGTCAAGGCGCGCCGTTCGGCCGGCGCGCTCGAGCGCGCCATCGCCGAGCAGGGCAAGCAGCAGGCGATGAACGCCCGGCCCGAGCGCCGCGCCGAGATCCAGGCCCTGCAGAAGCAGATCCTCGACGGCATCCAGGCGTTGAAGCAGAGCAAGCTCGGCGGCAAGAAGCGCGGCTCGGGCGCGCTCTACTCCCTGCCCTGGTACGCCATCATCGGGCCACCGGGCGCCGGCAAGACCACCGCCCTCAAGCACTCGGGCATGGTCTTCCCCTACGCCGACACCAGCGTGCGCGGCGTCGGCGGCACGCGCAACTGCGACTGGTGGTTCACCAACGAGGCGATCCTGCTCGACACCGCCGGTCGCTACACGACCGAGCAGGAGGACCAGCAGGAGTGGCTCGCGTTCCTCGGGATGCTGTCCAAGCACCGCAGCAACAAGCCCCTGAACGGCCTGCTCGTGGCGGTGAGCATCACCGACGTGATGGACGCGAACGAGCAGCAGCTCGAGCTGATGGGCAAGCGCATCCGGGCGCGCATCGACGAGGTCATGACCAAGCTCCGCATGGTCCTGCCCGTCTACCTGCTCATCACGAAGTGCGACCTCGTGGCGGGCTTCGTCGAGTTCTTCGGCGACCTCAAGAAGAGCGACCGCGTGCAGCCCTGGGGCGCCACGGTCGCGCTGAAGGAGGACAAGTCGAAGCCGGGCGAGATCTTCCAGCGCGAGTTCGATCTGCTCGTCGGCGAGGTGTTCAAGCGCGGCGTCAAGCGCCTGGCCCAGGAGCGCGACCGCGCGGCGCGCGAGCGCATTTACCAGTTTCCGCTCGAGTTCGCGGGCATCAAGCGCAACCTCTCGGACCTCATCGCCACCATGTTCATGGTGAACGCGTTCCAGGGGACGCCCACCTTCCGCGGCTTCTACTTCACGAGCGGCACCCAGGAGGGCGCGCCCATGGCGCGCGTCCTGTCGCGCATGGGCCAGGCGATGGGCATCCGGCCGCCCCAGCTCGGCGCCCGCCAGCAGGTCGAGAGCAAGAGCTACTTCCTGCACGACGTGTTCGTGAACATCGTCTTCCCGGACGCCGCCGTCGCCGGCCGCAGCTCGACCGAGCTGCGGCGCCAGCGCATCGTGCGCCTCGCGGTCGCGTGCACGGCGCTCGCCGTGGCGGTCCTCTTCGCCGTCCCGAGCATCCTGTCGTTCTTCAAGAACAAGTCCTACCTCGAGGCCACGCTCGCGGACTGCAAGACGGCCTCGGCGATCACCTGGCGCGACGCGCAGAGCGGACAGAAGACGCTCGACTACGTCGACGACAACCTCGCGGCCGTCCAGCCGCTCGTCAAGCGGCTCCAGGAGCTCAAGGCGATGAACCACAGCACCCCGTGGGGCATGGGCTTTCTCATGTACTCGGGGGACAAGGTCTACAAGCCGGCGCTGCGCGTGTTCCTCCAGACCTTCCAGAAGGGCTTCGTGCTCGACGCCCAGGAAGAGCTCGGCAACGTGCTCGCGCGGGCCCAGGGCAAGGACAACTACGTCGACGAGCGCATGGCGCTCAAGATCTACCTCATGCTCCACCAGCCCGAGCACCTGTGCGGCGGCGACGCCTGCGCCGAGGAGCCGAGCGAGGACGACGTCGCGTGGGCCACGGGCGAGTTCACCGAGCGCTGGTTCAACGCGCGCTCGAGCCGCGCCAAGGACATCGGCACGCTGCGCGACAAGATGCGGGCCCAGGTGCAGTTCTACCTGCAGCTGCTCGGCGGCAAGGAGGCGGGCGCCGTCGAGCCCCAGGAGAGCCTCATCAAGAAGGCGCGCGACGCCCTCAACTCCGACACGGCCCCGAACCGCTACTACCGGCTCTTCGTCGACATCCTGAACCGCCAGAAGATCGACCCGAAGGGCGATCTCACGCTCGGCAACCTCGCCTTCCCGCCCGTCACGCTGCTCACCTGCTTCGACCCGACGCGCCAGGACACGGCGAAGAAGTGGCTGCAAAGCAAGGTGAACCTCGCCGAGCAGAAGAAGAGCGGCAAGGAGAGCGGCAAGTACTACGAGGTGGGCGGCGCCTACACGTTGCCGGGTCGCGTGGCCGTGTACTCGAACTTCGAGGACGCGAAGGACATCCTGCGGCGCGAGTCGTGGGTCGTGCCGCTCGCCACCGACGAGGAGAAGCGCATCGACGAGGTGCTGCGCGACGTCGTGGCGCGCTACGAGGAGAACTACGTCGAGGCCTGGAAGGGCTTCTTGCTCGACATGCAGATCGCCCCGCCGATGTCGCTCGAGCAGGCCAAGGCCCTGTACCTCTTCCTGGCGGACAGCCCGCAGCCGCTGCTCGAGATCGTGCGCCGCGTGGACGAGCACACGCAGTGGAAGAACCCCTCGGAGAACAAGGGCGTGCAGGCCGTGGCCGACAAGCTCGGCAAGGGTGCCGCCCAGCGCTTCCAGGGCGTGACGAGCTTCAAGGTCAACGTGGACCTCAACCAGCTCATCAAGAAGGGCTCGAGCAAGATCCCGGGGACCTTCAAGAAGGTCGTGGGCCTCGCCGACGTGAACGGGCCGCTCGATCAGTTCAAGGGCATGGCCGACGGCCTGCGCAGCAAGATCGCCGAGCGGGTGCGCGACGACCCCAAGACCGACATCAAGGACCTCGACAGCGAGATCAAGGAGAAGATCCGCCAGGCGAGCACCCTCGTGCAGGGTACGGACGAGTTCACGCGCATGGCGTTCATGCCGATCTTGCAGAGCCCCTTCAACATCGGGGGCGCCTTCAAGGTCGTCGACCCGGCGTTTGCCTCGTCCGCGAAGTAGCCCGCGCCGGGTGCGCACGATTGCGTCGCTCCGCGCGCGAATGGCGGGCCGCGCTCGACCGTCTCAATTCCCTGGCGCACGCGACTCCAGTCCGGCTCCAGGGTTGCCGTATCGCGGTAACGGTCCGGGCACGGGAGAGCAGCGTATGAAGAAGACTCTGGCGGCACTGTTGGGCGCGGGCCTGGTTCTCTCGACGGCGAGCGCCTTCGCGCAGGGCGTCGACATCGAGGACAAGGGCACGGGCGACGTCGTCTACAAGTTCGGCGACGACCCGCTCTCGGCCCTCGGGCGCGACACGAACCTCGCGGTCCTCAAGGTCCGGAACCACACGGTCCGGAAGACGCTGATCCGACCGCGCGTGTCGTTCGTCCGCGAGATGCTGAAGAGCGTCGAGTCGATCTGAGCGACGCCGTCAGCCGGTCTCGGCCTTCGGAGCCTTCGCGGCCTTGCGGGCCGTGGCCTTCTTCACCGGCTTCGGCGTCACGGGCGCCTCCTCGTCGAGGGCCGGGTCGGCCGGTCGAGGCTCCGGTGCGGGCGCCGCGCCGGGCGCGGCAGGCGCCGCGGTCGCGTCGTTTGCGCCCGCGCCGGCCGCGGCGCGGCTCAGGCTCAGCTTGAGGGCCTCGAAGAGGTCGATGATCTGCGCGCGCGGCTGCTCGGGTGCGATCGAGATCTCCTGGCCGGCGACCTTCTTGTCGATGAGCTCGTGCACGCGGGCGTCGTAGGAGTCGGAGTACTTGCCCGCCTCGAAGCGCGGCACGGACAGCTGATCGATCAGCCGGTCGGCGAGATCTTGCTCGATCTGGGAGAACTGGAAGCTCGCGCCCGTCTCGACGTCGGCGAAGGCGCGGAGCTCGTTCGCGTAGTAGAGCTGGTGGAGCACGAGCCCGTGGCGCGGCGGGTCGCCGGCCGTGTAGGGGCGCACGAGCACGAGCTGCTCCTTGCCGCGCGCCGCGTAGCGGCCGACGGCGACGACGCCGCGCCGGCGCATCGCCTCGCCGAGCAGCTGGTAGGCCTTGTCGCCACCCTTGTCCGGCCCGAGGTAGTAGCTCTTCTCGACCTCGACGAAGTCGACCGAGGCGAGCGGCACGAACTCGACGATGTCGAGGCTCCCGGTGCGCGCCGCCTCGAGCTGCTTCAGCTCGTCCTCGGTCACCTGCACGAACTGGTTGCGCGCGTACTCGTAGCCCTTGACGATGTCGTCGCGCTCGACGACCTCTTGGTCCGTCGGGCAGAAGTACTGCTGCTTCATGCGGCCGCCGCACTTCTTGTGCAGCAGGTTGAAGCGCGCTTGCTCGCTCGAGGCGGCCGTGTAGAGCTTGACCGGGATGGATACGAGGCCGAAGGAGATCGTGCCGGAGGCAATCGCGCGCGCTGCCATGACGCCGGTCATGTTAGCAGCCCTGCTCCCACCTCGCGCCTTTTCGGCGGACGACCGGCGGCGAGGTGCCGGATGAGCCCGCCCCCGCGCCGACCGAGGCGCGCCCCCGCCCCTGCCGGCCCGGCACCGGAGCCCTCCTCGGTGGCGCCGCCGACGGCGGCCGAGCGCCTCGCCGACTACCGGGACAAGCGCGATCCCGCGCGCACGCCCGAGCCCTTCGGCCCGCTCGGGGCGCCGGCCGGCGCGACGACGAGCGGGGCCTTCGTCGTGCACCTGCACGCCGCGACGCGCACCCACTACGATCTCCGCCTCGAGGTCGGGGGCGTGCTCAAGAGCTTCGCCGTGCCGCGCGGACCGAGCCTCGATCCCGGCGACCGGCGCCTCGCGGTCGAGACCGAGGACCACCCGCGCGACTACCTCGAGTTCGAGGACGTCATCCCCGACGGGAGCTACGGCGCCGGCCCCATGATCGCGTGGGACCTCGGCCGGGTGCGCTACCTCGAGGGGACCGCGGAGGACGGCATCCGGCGCGGCAAGATCGATTTCGAGCTCTACGGCTACAAGCTGCGCGGCCGCTTCGGGCTCGTCGACACGACCGAGCGCGCCGCGCGGCAGGCCGGACGCGCCCCGCCCGCGCGGCAGTGGCTGCTGCTCAAGAAGAGCGACGCCCATGCGAAGCCGGGCACCGACGTCACGCTGACCGAGCCCGAGAGCGTGCTGTCGGGCCTGCGCGTCACCGAGCTCGCGCAGAAGGACGAGCTCGCGCGCGCGCTCGTCGGCGAGGCGGCGCGGCTCGGCGCACCCGCGCGCCCCCTCGACGCCCGCGCCCTCGGCCCGATGCTGTGCGCCACCCCGCCCGAGACGGCGGGCGAGGCCGACGCGGCGCTGCTCGAGCGGCTGCTCGTCGATCCGGAACGCCTCTACGAGCTCAAGCTCGACGGGGTGCGCATCGTCGCCGACAAGCGCGCGGGCACGGTCGCGCTGCGCTACCGGACCGACCGCGACGCCGGCGCGAGCTTCCCCGAGATCGCGCGCGCCGTGCGGGCGCTCGCGCCCGAGCGGGTGGTGCTCGACGGCGAGATCGTCGCCTTCGACGCACGCGGTCTGCCGAGCTTCGAGCGCGTGCTCCGCCGCGTGCAGGTGCGGCGCGCCGAGGACGTGCGCCGGGCCCAGGCCGAGGTGCCGGTCGCGTACGTGGTGTTCGATCTGCTCGCGCTCGGCGACCGCGACCTCACGCCGCTCCCGCTCGCCGATCGCAAGGCCCTGCTGCTGCGGCTGTGCCGCGGGCGTGGGCTCGTGCGCGCGCTCGACCACCTCGAGGGCGACGGCCGGCCGCTCTACGCGCTCTGCCTGCAGGAACGGCTCGAGGGCGTGGTCGCGAAGCGCCGGAGCGCGCGCTACCGCGGCGAGCGCAGCGAGGACTGGCTCAAGGTCAAGTGCCAGCGCGACGACGAGCTCGTGGTCGTCGGCTGGGAGCGCGGCCAGGGCTCGCGCACGCTCGGCGCCCTCTACCTCGCGAGCTACGAGGCCGGTGCCGGCGACGGCCACGAGCGGCTCGTCCTGCGCGGCAAGGTCGGCAGCGGCATCGACGCGGCGACCGAGAAGGCCCTGCTCGGTCGACTCGAGGCGCTCTCTGTGCCCCACTCGCCCGCCGAGGGCAGCTACGACGGCCCCGCCCGGGCGCGCCGCTACGTCCGCCCCGAGCTCGTCGTGTCGGTGCGCTTCCTCGGCTGGTCCGACGCCGGCAACCTGCGGCAGCCCGTGTTCCGGGGCGTGCGCGACGACGTCGAGCCGACCGCGTGTCGCGCGGCCCCCCCGCGCGAGCCCGAGCTCCCCGACGCCGGCCCGCCCGCGGCGCTCGTGCACGCGGGGCGCGTCGCCCTCACGAACCAGGCGAAGGTTTTCTGGCCCGAGGACGGCCTCACGAAGGGCGATCTCTGCGCCTACTACGCGGCGATCGCCCCGACGCTCCTGCCCTACCTGCGCGGTCGGCCGCTCGTGCTCGTGCGCCACCCGGACGGCATCACCGGCAAGAGCTTCTACCAGTGGAATCCACCGCTCCACGACGGCGGCGCGTGGGTCCGCTCGATGGTGGTGCGCGCCCCGAGCGCCGACGAGCCCGAGGACGCCCGGGCGCGCCCGCTCAAGCGCGCCTTTCTCGTCGACGACGCCGAGGGGCTCGTCTACCTCGCGAACCTCGGCTGCATCCCGATCCACGTGCTCGCGTACCGGCAGGGCTCGCCCGAGGCGTGCGACTTTCTCACGTTCGACTTCGATCCGGGCGAGGGCGACGCGGCGACGCAGCGCGAAGGCTTCCGGCGCTCGGTCGCCCTGGCGCTCTCGCTCCGCGCGCTCCTCGGCGAGCTCGGGCTCGAGGGCCATGCGAAGACGAGCGGACAGGACGGCCTGCACGTGCTCGTCCCGCTCGGCCCCGGCGTGCCCTTCGCCGCGGCGAAGATGCTGTGCGAGCTCGTGGGCCGACTGCTCGTCCTGCGCCACCCGGACACGGCCACGATGGAGCGGCGCATCGCGGACCGCCGCGGGCGCGTCTACGTCGACACCGGACAGACGGGCCGCTCGCGCAGCATCGTCGCCCCGTACTCGGTGCGCGCCGTGCCCGGTGCGCGGGTCTCGACGCCCCTCACCTGGAGCGAGGTGCACCTCGGGCTCGATCCCGCGCGCCACACGCTGTCGACCGTACCCGAGCGGGTGGCGGCGCACGGCGATCCGATGCGCCCCCTGCTCGACGCGCACCCGGACGTCGCGG
>JADLAB010000355.1 GCA_020848455.1 Polyangiaceae bacterium | reverse complement strand
TCGGGCGCACAGCCGTCGAAGCCGTCGGGCTGGCTCCCCGCGGGGCACGCTCCCGGCGCGAGCGCGGGCCCGGCGGGCGCCCCCGGTCGATCGTCCGCGCCGGCCTGCGACGGGGCGGCCGCCGGGAGCACGACGGGCTCGCGGCCGGCGGGAGCGCGGCTGGCGCAGCCGACGCCCGACGCGAGCGCGGCGAGCGCGGCGAGCGATGCGAGACCGAGCGAGCGCTTCGACATGGCGACAGACTAGCGAAGCCGCCGGGGCGCGTCGCCCGTCGCTCGCGCCCGCGCGGCGCGATCTGGCCAGCCGCCGCCGCCGGGAGTACGTAAGGAGCATGCGCAAGGCCCTCGCGGCAGTCGCGCTCGCGGCGAGCGGCTGCACGGCCGTCCTCGGTGACGACTTCCAGCTCGGCGACGGCACGGGCGGCTCGGGCACGGGCGGCTCGGGCACCGGTGGCGTCCTCGAGCCCATCGGCGAGCACGTCTGGAGCATGCGCTTCGGCGACGGCGTGGGTCAGAGCGTCCATGCCGTGGCCGTGACGCCGTTCGGCGACGTCCTCGTCGGGGGCTCCTTCAGCGGCGAGATCGCCCTGCCCAACATCGCTCTTTCGGCGTGGGGCCTGCGCGACGCCTTCGTCCTGAAGCTCGCCGCCGACGGCACGCCCGTCTGGGGCCGCAGCTACGGCTACACGGGTGGCAGCGCCTCGGTGAACGCCCTCGCCGTCGACTCGACCGGTGCCATCTACATGGCCGGCACCTACGACGGCGGCATCGAGTTCGGGCCGGGCCCGATGATGTCCGACGGCGACGACGCGTTCTTCGTGAAGCTGACGGCGAGCGGCGCCTACGACTCGCTCTGGTTCATCAGTGGCCCCGGGCCGCAGTCCGGCCGGGCGCTCGCCGTCGCGCCCGACGACACGGTGTACATCGCGGGCAACTACTCGGGCGAGGTGCACATCGGCGGCGCCACGCTCACGAACCCGGCGGCCCAGGCGATCTTCGTGGGCTTCGTCGGGGCGAGCGGTTCCTTCGAGGCGACGGAGACCTTCGGCAGCATGGGGTGGGCCGGGGCCACCGCGATCACCGTCGACAGTCAGAGCAACGCCTGGCTCGGGGGCGCCTTCGACTACATCCTCGCCTTCGACCAGAGCCTCAACTCGGGCGGCGGCAAGGACATGTTCCTCGCGAAGCTCGATTCGGCGCTCGTGCCGAGCTGGAGCAGCGCCTTCGGGACCTCGGGCGAGGACGACGTGGGCGCGCTCGCGGCGGGCGCGACCGGTGGCTTCGCGCTCGCCGGCTACGCCTCGGGACCGATCGATCTCGGGCACGGCTCGATGGCGGGTGGCGGCGGTCGGGATGCCGTCGTCGGGAGCTACGGCTCGAACGGCGCCGCGCGCTTCACCCACGAAGCGGGCGACGCGGCCGATCAGTCCCTCTACGCGGCGGCCGTCCGCGCCGACGGCGTCGTCTTTGCGGGGGGCACGCTCGCCGGCTCCGCCGACTTCGGGCTCGGCACGCTCACGTCTGCCGGCGGTGCGTCCGACGACGACGCCCTGCTCGTGGCCTTTGCCGCCGACGGCACGCCGCGCTGGTCCGCGCGTGCCGGCGACACCGCCCCGCAATCGATCGCCGCGCTCGCCCCCACGCCCGACGGCGGGATCGTCGCGGCCGGCTCGTTCCAGGGCACCGTCGACTTCGGCGGCGAGCCGCTCACGAGCGCCGGCGACGTCGACGGCTTCGTGGTGAAGCTCCACTGAGCCACGACGGGGCCCGCCTCACCGCCCGTCGGCGAGCACCTCGACGCCGTGCGCGACGCGGGCGACGCGCAACTGGTGAGACCGCGGGTTCGAGCGTGAAACTCGTCGTTCGCTTGGATGTGGGAGCGAACTGAAGCAACTCGCGACGCCAAGCAGCGCGGACGCGTGCGCGACGGAGGAGCAGGCTGGTCGGCGGCGAGCGCGAGTCTCAGGCGAGCAGCGCAGCCGCGTAGACTAGGAGGTTGCCGGCCAGGACGCCGGCAACACGACGCAGGTGACCTTCTCGATGCCTCGCACGAGGCACGTGGGCCATGCCGTGGTGGCACTTCGAGTGAGCGTTCGGCAGCTCGCACAGCCCAGGTCGGGCGCGGTACTTGCGCTCGGCCTCGTCGGCGGAGGCAGGGGGTCAGCGGCGGCAGAGCAGCAGTCCCGAGAGGATGCCGAACGAGATGCCGAGCGCCGCGCCGAACCAGATACCCCGCTTCGTGGCCGGCCTGGCGGCCAGGACCCCCCACACGAGCGCGAACACGCCGAAGAAGAACCCGAGCGCGAAGCCGTGATTGAAGTTGCCGGCAGCGCCCGGGACCGCGACTGCGGTCGCTATGTCGCGGCGCTCGTCCTCGACCGAGAGCACGAGGCGCAGCGCGACCGGTGGGTCGTCGCTCTGGCGCCGCACCCTCACGTCGGCGCGAAGAAACCCCTGTTGCAGTGAGCTCCGGAGCGCGTCGAGCGGATACGGCCCCTCGTCGGCCCCGTCGGTCGCGATGAAATACGCCGACTCGCCGCCGTGCGGGTCGACCACGTGGTCATTCTGCGCACTTCGTTCCTGCACGAGATCCTCCTCCGAGGCCCCTGGCCTCGCCCGCGCGCAGGGCGCGCGCGTGCCATGCGACCGTGTCGAAGCTGCGAGGTCGGCGGCATGCGGTCCCCGCGGTGTTGGCCGGTCGGTGGGATGTCGACGCGCGACGAGCGGCGGTTGCGCACATTCGACGCCCTGGTTCCACGAGGCGCGCGGGGTCGGCGCCACACGCGCCCCGGGGCTGGGTCGGGTCGCCGAGGCGGTAGCGGTGTGTCACGCGCTGCCCTTCGCCGGCTGGGTCCAGCGCGGATCGGCGAGGACGAGGGGGGACGGACGACCGGGCCCGCCTCACCGCCCGTCGGCGAGCACCTCGACGCCGTGCGCGACGCCGACCTTCAGCTTCAACTTGCGACCGACCGGGAAGCGGCCGAACTCCTCGAGCGACGTCGGCGCCAAGTCCTCGTGGTCGTCCTCGTAGCTCAGCGTCACCCGGTAGCTCGCCTTTCGGTGGTTGCGCTCCGCCTCGCGGTCGGCGAGGGGCACGCGCGGCGCGAGCTCGGCCTCGCTCGGCCAGGTCGTCTCGAGCGTCGTGCCCTGGTGTGTGACCGTCCGGTCGTAGCCCCAGTCCCAGACGCTCCACGCGTACCAGGTGGCATAGCGAGGCTCCTGGCGATAGCGTGGCTCCTGGCGCGTGCGGGTCCGGTCGCAGTAGCGCGTGGTGCAGCTCTGGCCGCCGCCCGAGCACACGCGGTCGCCGC
>JADLAB010000354.1 GCA_020848455.1 Polyangiaceae bacterium | reverse complement strand
GGTGCCGCAGCCACCACGGGCGCGATGCCGGCGGCCGCAGGCGCGGGCGGCGCCACGATCGCCGGCGCGGCCGTGCCGGGTGCCGCCGCGGCGCCCTCCGTCTGGGCGGCCTTGACGGCACCGGCCGACGAGAACGCCACCGTCTTGCCGCGCGCGCGGCGCTTGCTCGGCGGGGTCTCGGCCGGTGGTGCGGGTGCGACCTCAGGCGCGGCCACGAGGGGTGTCGCCGCGGGTGCGACCGCCGCCGGGGCACCGGCCGCGACGAGGGGCGCGTCGTCGGGAGCGGGCTCGACCTGGTAGCGGGTGCGCGTCGCCGGGTCGATCGCCACGCAGCCCGCGCCGTCGAACTCGACGGAGAGCCCGGCGAGCCCCGGCGCCTCGTCGCGCTGCTTGCGCGCGGCGAGCAGCGCGGCCTGCCAGTGCGGGCCCTCGAGACACAGCTTGTCCGCTGGCGCTTTCTTCCCGATCGTGGAAACCTGAACAAACCAGCGCATGCTGTGTGGCTCGAGAGACCCCACGGGGCCCGCCGACGCGAGCCCCGAACCTTCGCGAAACGCGGGACGGCGTGGCCTTCGCCACCCCTTTCCCGACCCGCGGTCGCTCGGACGAGCCCGTGCCACCGCGGGGATGCGCCGACCCGCATGCCGGCACAGTCGGTCGAGTCTACTCCAGAGCTCGCCCTGCCGGGCGTTCTAGCGATGCCCCACCGGCCGGTCAACGCCGAGCGTCGGCCGGCGGCGGCGCCAGCAGCCGTCCGCGAGGCGGCCCGGGGCCGCGCCGCACTCTCCGCCGCCGGGGCGCGCCTGCGAGCGGCATGCCCGCAGATCGACCGCTTCGCCTACGCCGTCGTGGCCACCGTGGCCACGGCCATGGTGGCCGCCGCCTTCCGCGGTTACGCGCGCGCCCGGACGGCGGGCGACCCCACTCCGCCGCTCGACGAGGCCTTCGCGCACTTCGACTTCGCGCGGACCTGGGCGCGCGGCCACCCGTTCGCCTGGACCGACGACGCGGGCTTCTCGAGCGGCAGTGCGGGTCCGCTCTACCCGGCGCTGCTCGCGCTGGGCTACCTGCTCGGCCTGCGCGGCCCCGACGCCGAGGGCCATGCCGCGATCATGATCGCGGCCGCGGCCATCGCCCTCGCCGCGGCGCTCGTGCTCTTCTCCGCGACGGCGCGGCTGCTCGCGCCGCTCGGCCGCCACGCGAAGTACCTCGCGCCCGTCGTGGTCTGCGCGGTCGGCAGCGTCGGCTTCGCCTGGTGGAGCGGCCTCGAGCACGCGCTCGCGCTCGCCCTCTGGGGCTCGGCGATGGCCGCTGCGCAGGCGGCTCGCGCGGCGCCCCATCGCCGCTCGGCGGCGTGGCGCGCGGGGCTCCTCTGCGCCGCCTGGTGCGCGACGAGCCCCGCCGCGTGGTGCTGCGTCCCGGTCCTCGCCGCCTGGGTCGCGTGGCCGAGGGGCTCGTCGCGCCTGCGGCGCGCCGTTGCCGCGGCCGCCCCCGCCACCGTCGTGCTCGGGGCGTGGACCCTGGCGAGCCGGGTGCTCACGGGCGAGTGGCTGTCGAGCCACGCCCTCGCGCGGCTCGCGCCGCTCGATCCCTACGCGACCGCAGGCGACGAGCTCGTGGCCTACGGGAGCCGGCTCGCGCGCCTCGCCGCGCGCATCGTCGAGCACGACCTCGGGGGCGGGCTCGCCGTCGGCGCTGCGCTCGTCGCCCTCGCCGCGCTGCCGCTCCTGGCGCGCCGCACGCGGAGCCTCGCGATCGCGCTCTGGGCCCAGGTCGCCTGCTGGCTCGGGCTCGTCGCCCTCGACGACGACGCGCTCCGCCGCGGCGCCGAGCACCTGGTCGTGCCCGCCCTCGTCTGGTTGCTCCTCCTCGACGCCGCGGCGCTCGCCCTCTTCGCGACCGAGCGAGCCGGGCGCCGCCGGGGGCCGCGTCTGCTCGGGGTCGCGGCGGCGCTCGCGCTGCTCTACTCGCAGACGCTCGGCGATCTCCGCGCGGCGGTCGCCCGCTACGGGGACGCGAGCCACGGGCTCGCCGCGGGCGACGTCGCGCTCGGCGAGCGGCTGCGAGCCTTGAAGCCGAGGCTCCTGCTCGTCGATCACCCCGGCGCCGTGAGCTACGCGACCGATCGACCGGCCCTCGACCTCGTCGGCCTCGGCGGTCGCGCCGGTCTGCCGATCGCGCGCGCCCGCCGCCACGGCGTCGGAGCGGTGCTCGAGCTGCTCGAGCGCATCGAGGCCGGCAAGCGCCCGGACTACCTCGCGCTCCGCCATGGCGAGTGGGGCGAGCTGCCGATCTACTTCGGGCGCTTCCTCTGGAGCGCGCCCGGTGGCGCCGGTGCGCGCACCGTCTACGAAGCGAGCTGGCGCGCGTTCGACCGGCCAGGTCGCCCGCGCGAGCTCGAGGCGGGTGAGCACGTCGTCGACGAGCTCGACGTCGGCGATCTCGTGAGCGAGCAGTCCCACGGGCTCGCTCTGCCCGCCGCACCACCAGGGGGCGCGGTGCGCTACCGCCTGCTCGGCGACCGTGCCGCCCCGGAGCGCGATCTGTTCGACGCGGGCCGCACGCTGCCACCGGCGGGCCGCCTCGAGGCCGAGCTCGCGTGGCCGCGAGACGGCGGCCGCTTGCTCGTGCGGCTGGCGCCCGAGGCGCGCGGGGCCGTCTCGCTCCTCGTCGACGGCGAGCCCTACCTTCGACTCGAGCTGCGCGCCGCGCGCATGTTGTGGCAGGAGCTGTCCTTGCCCCTCGGTCCCGGCAAGGAGAGCGCGACCCTCGCCCTCGAGGCGCTCGACGCCGAGCTCACGGTCTATCACCTCTGGGTGGTCGAGGCGGCGCGCGCCCCGCTGGCCGAGACCGAGGCGCGCCGCGCCGCGGAGGCGCCGCCGGAGGCGCGCTCCCGTTGAGCGAGCTCTGGGGCCCGTGGCAGTGGCCGGTCGAGCCACTCGACGTGCTGGCGCTCGTGCTCGCGCCCCTCGCGCTCCTCGCCGTGCCGCCGCTCTTCCGGGCGCAGCGCGGCCGGCGGGTGGTCGTGCTGCTCGCCTGCGCCGCCGCGGCGCTGTCGCTCGGGTACGTGGGCCACTATCTGCGCGGGGGTCCGCGCATCATCGACGCCACCGCGTACTGGCTCGAGGGGCGCACCCTCGCCTCGGGAGCGCTCGCGATGCCGCTGCCCTCGCCCGAGGCGTCGGTGCTCGGACGGTTCCTCGTGCCGACGCCGGACGCGACCGGCCCGGCGGCGGCCGCCGTGATCTTCCCTCCGGGGTACCCGGCGGTGCTGGCGCTCGGCTTCTGGCTGAGAGCGCCCATGCTCGTGGGCCCCGTGCTCGCCGCGCTGCTCGTCGTCGCGACGGCTGCGCTCGCGCGCCGCGCCGCCCGCGCCCTCGACCTGCCCGCTCAGCCGTGCGCCGCGCTCGCCGGGCTCCTGTCGGCCCTGTGCGCCGCGCTCCGGTACCACACCGCCGACACCATGTCGCACGGGCTCGCGGCCCTGCTGACGGCGCTCGCGGTCCTCGCCGCCTTCGAGGCCCTCGAGCGGGCGCGCGCGCTCGGCGCGTCGTCGGGTCCGCGCGCCACGCTCCAGCGCCTCCTCGGCCCCGGGCTCGCGCTCGGCGCAGCGCTCGGCTGGCTCGCCGCGACGCGCCCGGTCACGGCCCTCGGCCTCGGGCTCGTGCTCGCCGCCGCGGCCGCCCTCGGGCTCGGACTGCGCCGCGCGGGCCGGCGCCGCCTCGGCACGCTCGCCGCGCTCGTGCTCGTCGGCGCCGTGCCGGGCCTCGCGCTCTACCTCGCCTACGAGTACCGCGCGACCGGCGTCCTCGGCGGCTCGGCGCAGCTCGCTTACTACGCAGCGAGCGACGGCCCGCCGGGCTGCTTCGGCTGGGGCTTCGGCCGCGCCGTCGGCTGCCTCGGCGAGCACGGCGAGCTCGTCGGCGCGGCCCTGCCGGACGGCTACTACCTCGCCGAGGCCCTCGGCACGACGGGCCGCCGGCTCCACCTGCACATGGGCGATGTCCTCAACTGGCGGCCGCTCGTGTGGCTCGTGCCGCTCGGCGCCCTCCTCGGGCGCCGGAGCCGCGAGGTGCGCGTGCTCTTCGCGGCCGTGCTCGCCCACGTGGCGGTCTACGCGGGCTTCTACTTCGACGGCAACTACCCGGGTGGCGGCGCGCGCATGTTCGCGGACGTGCTGCCCCTCGAGCACGCGCTCGCGGCCGTCGGCGTCGCGCTCGCCGCCGAGCGCCTGCGGCGCGCCCGCCCGGCGTGGGGGGACCCCACCCCCGAGCTCGGCGCGCTCGTCGCAGGGCTCGGCCTGCTCGGCTTCGCGGGGCACCAGGGGCGCCTGCACGCGGCGCTGCGCGATCGCGAGGGCGGGGCGCCGATGTTCTCGGCGGCAGAGCTCGAGCGCGCGGGGATCGAGCGCGGCCTCGTGTTCGTCGACGGCGATCACGGTTTCGACCTCGCCCGCGCGCCGGCCGGGCCCGTCGAGGCGGTGCGGTACCGAGGCGACGACCTCGACTGGCTCACCTGGCGTGCGCGCGGTGAGCCGCCCGCCTACCGCTACCGCTTCGACTGGGCGAGCGCCGAGGGTCGCAGCGGCGCACCGGCGCGCCCCCGCGTCGAGCCGCTCGACTTCCTCGCCAAGGATCACGCGCAGCTGCGCATCGAGGCCGAGAGCCTCTGGCCGGCGCGAGCGCAGCAGGACGGATGGCTCTGGCCGAGCTGGGGAGCGGCGTGCGCGCCGGGGCGCTACTTGCTCTTGCGGATCGCGGGCGCGCAGGGCGCGGCCACGACGGCCACGGCGCGCGTCGCGCTGCCGCGCGAGCTCGCGGGCCACGCGATCCGACCGCGCGTCGTGCTCGGGCTCGGGCCCACGGGCGAGCCCGTTCCGACCCGCGCGGGCGCAGGTGGCGCGGTGACGCTGACGCTCCTCGCCGACGACCGCATCGTCCACGCGTGGCGCCCTGCCCCGCCGACGGGCGGGACCGAATGCCGCGAGCTCGAGCCCGGAGTCGCGCCCGTCGCGGCGGGGTCGCTCGCGCTCGAGCTCGCCTCCGACGTGCCCTTCGCACTCGACTCGCTCGCGGCCACGCTGCACATCGATGGTCGAAACCATTGACATAACGGGAGCTTGGGTGCCAACCTCCGGGACACCGACACCGCTGGAGGAACCGACGATGACCAAGAGCGAGCTCATCGAAGCCATCACGACGCGCGGAGAGATCACGAAGGCCCGCGCCGAGCTCGTGGTCAACTGCGTGTTCGACACCATGACCGAGGCCCTGAAGGCCGGCGAAGGCATCGAAATCCGAGGCTTCGGCAGCTTCACGGTGCGGCCGTACAAGTCGTACACGGGTCGGAATCCACGCACCGGACAGTCGGTGGACGTGCCCGCCAAGCGCCTGCCCTTCTTCAAGGTCGGCAAGGAGCTGCGCGAAATCGTCAATCAGAGCCGCAATTTCCCCATCACGAGCGGCCGCGACGGCCAGGACTGACCGGCGAGCCCGGCGCCCCGACGCCTCCGGGTGGCCGCCCGCCCGCGCCCGAGCCCGCCGCCGACGCGGCGCGCGATGAGAACAGCATGACCTCCGTCTCCGCCCAGATGGCCACCCTGTGCCGGGGCATCGTCGACCTGCACCAGAAGAGCGAGCTCGAGGCTCGCCTCGGCGAGGGGCGCCCGCTGCGCGTCAAGGCCGGCTTCGACCCGACGCGGCCCGATCTCCACCTCGGCCACACCGTGCTGATGGAGAAGATGCGCCAGTTCCAGGAGCTGGGGCACCAGGTCGTGTTCGTCATCGGCGACTTCACGGCGATGCTGGGCGACCCGACCGGGCGCAACGAGCTGCGCCCCAAGCTCAGCCGCGAGGAAGTGCGGAGCGCAGCCGAGACCTACCAGGCGCAGGCCTTCAAGATCCTGGACCGGCACACCACCGAGATCCGCTACAACTCCGAGTGGCTCGACAAGCTCAGCCCCTACGAGATCATCGAGCTCACCGGCCGCTACACCGTGGCGCGCATGCTCGAGCGCGACGACTTCCGCAAGCGGCACGCGGGCAATGTCGCCATCCACATCCACGAGTTCCTGTACCCGCTCTTGCAGGCCTACGACTCGGTCGCGCTCGCGTGCGACATCGAGCTCGGCGGCACGGACCAGCTCTTCAACCTGCTCGTGGGGCGGGACATCATGCCGCGCTACGGCCTGCGCGCGCAGATGGTCATGACGACGCCGCTGCTCGAGGGCACCGACGCCCGGCTCGTCGACGGCAAGATCGTCGGGGCGAAGATGTCGAAGAGCGCGGGCAACTACGTGGGCATCGACGAGCCGCCCTTCGACATGCTGCAGAAGCTCATGCTCGTCGACGATCAGGTGGTGTGGCGCTACCTCGATCTGCTCTCGCCGCTGCCGACCGAGGAGCTGCGCGCGCAACGCGCACAGGTCGAGCGCGGAGAGCTCGGCATCCTCGACGTGAAGACCGCCTTCGCGGCGAGCCTCGTCACCCGCTACCACGGCGCCGAGGCCGCCGAGGCCGCCCTCGCCCGGCGCCGCTCGATCGCGAAGGGCGACGTGCCCGAGGACGTGCCCGAGATCGCCGTCCCGCTCGAGGGCGCGGAGGTCCGGCTCTCGAAGGCGCTCGCCCTCGCCGGCCTCGCCAAGAGCGGCGCCGAGGCGGGCCGGCTCATCAAGCAGGGCGGCGTGCAGCTCGACGGCGCACGGGTCGAGGACGAGCTCCGGGCGCTCGCGGCGGGGCGCTACCTCGTGCGGGTGGGCGGCAAGAACCGGCGCTTCGCATGGCTCGCGGTCGGTGCCGGTCGCTCCGGCGCCTGAACTCCGCGCTCGCCTTGGGCAACGGATCTCCCGCACCATGGTCTCGAGCCCCACGCTCCGCGGCGCGCCGCCCCTGCTCGGGCGCCGGGCCCTCCTGGCGGGGCTCGCGGGGCTCGCCGCCTGCGTCCCTGCGGCACCGCCCGAGCGCCCGGAGCCCGCGCCCGCCAGGCTCGGCGCGCTCGGCGACGCGCTCGCCGCTCCCGGCTGCGAGTGGCTGGTGCTCCTCGAGCCCGAGCGCATCCAGCAGACGGCGTGGCTCCGGCCGCTGCTAGGCCGCATCCTGCGCGACGAGCGGCTCGACCTCTTCGCCGCGACGACCGGCGTCGATCTGCGCGTCGTGCCCGAGCTCGTGCTCGCCAGCTACCTGCCGCGCTCGGACGCCGGTGAGCAGAGCGACGGCGCGGCGAGCCTCACCCTGTGCCGGCACCGCGGCGACGTGCGCGCCATCGAGCGGCTGTTCCGCGACCGGCTCACGCGCCACGTGTCGCGCAGCGTCCCGGCCGAGGGGATCGTCGTGGTCTCCGGCGACGTGGGGCGCAAGCCCCAGGCCTTCGTCGCCATCGGCCCGGACGTCGTCGGCTTCCAGTCCGGCGGCTCGCGCACGCACGGGCCGGCGCGGGTCGCCGCGCTCTACGCGCAGGGCTCGCTGGCCGGCGTACCGACGGTGCTCGCGGAGCCGGAGCTCGGGGCCCAGCTCCGCGCGCTCGGGCCCGCGCCGCTGCGGGCGCTCCTGGCCGGCCCCTTCGAGGGCGAGCTCGCGCACGGGGCGCGGGGCCTGTTCGCCGCGGCGACCGCCGTCGCAGCCGCGATCACGCCCACCGAGCACCAGACGCTGCGCTGCGACGTGCTCCTGCGCGGTGACTACGCGCCGAGTCCCGAGCGCGCGGCGACGCTCCTGTCGCTCGCGTGGAAGGATCTCGCGGCGAGCGACCTCGGCCACCTGTGCGGCGTCCACGAGCCGCTCCGGGCGCCGCTCGCCGAGGCCCGGCCCGAGGGCCCCGCGCTCAGCGTCGAGCTCGACGCGCGCACCCTGTTCGACGGGCTCGCCGCGGCGACCGTCGACAACGTGCGCGAGATCATGCGCTGAGGGTCGGGCTCGCCGTCAGGCCGGCAGGGCGAGACCGCCCTTGATGGCCTCGACGCGGATGAGCTCGCCGCGCTTCGTGCCGAGCCACACCGTCGCAGCCCCGCGGCTCGTCGAGGTACCGAGCGCGCTCGGCTCGCCGTCGACGCGCATGTCGATGACGGCGGTCGGCGTCATGACCTCGCCCGTGGCCTTCTGCAGGACGTCGCTGTTGTAGAGCCGCAGCTTGCCGTCGGCGCCGACGACGAAGAGACTGGACGAGATGACGCAGAAGTCGAGCGCCCGCTGCTCGAAGGTCACCATCTTGGCGCTCGCCGTGTTGGCCTGGCGGCGCACGACGCAGGCCGTGTCGTTGCCCTTCTTGTAGACGACCGCCAGCTCGGGCGTCGCGCGCATGCGGTCGAGGTCCTTCGCCTCGGTCGGGAGGTCGGCGCGCACGTGCGGCGCGGCCTCGGGCGTCGGGCCGGCGTGCACGCGGTACTGGCCGCCCGTGCCGCCCTCGACGATGACGAAGCACTCGGTCGCGGCGAGCGCCGCCGCGCGCACGTCGCCACGCAGCGCGAAGTCGCGCCCGATGACCTCGTTCTTGCGCAGGTTGAGGACGGCGCCGCGACCGTCCCAGGACAGGCCGAGCGCGCTCTCGCCGCTCGGCGAGGCGCAGAGGGCCCGGAAGTTGTGCCCGGACTGGTCGAGCTTCGGGGTGTGCGCGATGTCGATGACGCCCCACAGATCGTCGTTGGCACGCACGACGGCCACGAGCTTCGACAGGAACGCGAACTCGTGCGCCTCGGCGAGCCCGATCTTGGCCGTCTTGGCGGTGCCGGTCCCGACCGGATTCACGGCGAGCGTGACCGGGTCGGTGGTGAGCGCGCCGATCAGACCGTCGGGCCCGAGCTCGGCGATGTGGCGGACCTCGCCTGCGAGCGCGGCCACCTTCTTCACGGACGACAGGGCTTTGAACGGCATGCGGAAAGCCTAATCGGTCGCGCGAGAAATGCGTACCGTCAATTGCGGCCCGGAAACGCGCTCCGGCGGTGCGGCGCGGCCCCGCGCGAGCCGTCGCTCAGCGCTCGGGCTCGGCCGCGCCGGCGACGAGCGAGACCTCGGCCACGCTGCGGAACTGGCGCACGGCGCGGTTCTCGCTCCACGTGTAGAGCGCGAGCGTCGCGAGCTCCACCTCGGCGCCGATGGGCCCCTGCTCCTCGGCCCACGCGAGCGCGATGCGGCGCTCGCGCTCGCCGGCGTCGCGGGGGGGCCGCGCGATGGTCACGTGCGCGAGGGGGGGCCGGTCGTCGGGGCGCGCGTTCGCCGCCGCATAGGCCGGACCGCGGAGCTCGCCCACGAGGTCGCCGAGGAGCTCGGCCCCCTGCTCGAAGGTCGCCGAGAGCGCCGAGAAGCGCCGCGGGTTGCCCATGGGGCGGAGCACGCCCAGCGTCCCGCGGAGCGGCGCCCGGTAGCGACCGGCCGCGAGCGGGCGCACCGCCTCCCACGCGTCGCGCGCCGCGTCCTCGCCGACCTTGCCGAGAAAGGCGACCGTGGCGTGCAGGTCCTCGGGCGCGAACGGGCGCAGCACCCGGCGCGGCAGGGTCTCGAGCAGCGGCGCGAACCACGCGCCCGGGCTCACGGGCAGGCATACGAACCAGTTCATCGACGCAGCTCCTCCGGTCGTGGTGTGGCCTCCGGGCCCGGTGGCACCGGGTCCTCGACGTCGAGCCGGGTCGGCGCGGCGAAGCGCGCGTCGAGCTCACGCGTCACGAGGCGCACGAGCTCGGCGAGATCGAGCGCGAGGTGCGCGTGCTCCGGCGCCACGGGCGGCGCCGCCGCGAGCAGCGCCGCCGCGCGCCGGATCGCCGAGGCCCCATCGACCCCGCCGAAGGCTCGCGCCAGCGTCGCCACGAGCTCGAGGATGCGCCCGAGGCGCGCGTGCGCGTCGGGCGGGTCGAGCGCGCCGGCCGCGAGGCGGGCGTAGAGGTGGCACTCGTACGCGGCGCAGCGCGCCGGTCGCTCCGCGTAGCAGTTGCAGCCCGCCCCGCTCCACGCGGCGCAGGGCTGGCGCAGAGCGGGCTCGCCGTCGTGCGACACGACCACGAGCCCCCGCCCGCGCAGGCGCTCGACCTCCGGGGGCGCGAGGGGCACCCGCGCGAACAGGCCGCCGTTGCAGCACAGGCCACAGGCGAGGCAGAGCTCGCGGAGGGCCGTGGCACGAGCGGGCTCGGACATGGGCTTGGCTCCTGCCCGCACCTCAGCTCTTGCGCTTGAAGCTGCCGTAGAGGTTCGACTACAAGGCCTGCGCCGCGTCGCGCTTGTGCCGCCGCTCCTCCTCGGCGCGCGAAAGCTGCACCTGCCGGGCTGCCTCCTGTTCGGTCTGGAACCGCTCGGCCTCGGCGACCCGGCGGGCCTCGGCCTCTGCGGCGGCGCGCTCCGCGGCCGCGGCCTCGAGCTCCGCGGTGCGGCGGCGTGCGGCGTCGGCCTCGGCGACGGCCTCGAGCTCGGCGGCGCGGGCGGCGGGCGGCGCGACCCCTGGCGGCTCGGGCGACGACCGCGCGGGCGCGCCGTCGGCCCCGAAGCCGAGCGCCTCGGCCGCGAGACGGGTGGCGTCCCGCACCGCGTCGTTCGCGGTCCCGAGGTCGAGCTGCATGGTCTCGGACTCGCCCTCGACGGGGCGCGGCACGGCCCGACCACCGGGACAGGAAGCGGGCGCAGCGGCCGACCACGGCGCTCCCGGCAAGGGCTCGACCGGCCGGTAGCCCTGCCGCGGCCCGTCGGCCGGGGCGAGCTTGAACGGTGCCACGGTGCCGAGGTGCTCCCCGCGGTCGGGGAGCGTCGCGACGGTCGCCATGCCCACGGGCCCGGCCGGCACCGGCACCGCGGCGCGCCGCGGCGCGACCGCAACGCGCGCCGGCGCTGCGGGCTCGGCCGGCCAGGTGATCGCCGCGCCGAGCGGCGCCAGCGTGCCGAGCACCCGGATGCGACGGGCGCCCGCCTCGTCGACGAGCGGGAACCCCCCGCGGCACACGAGGGTGCAGCAGTTGCGGTCCGGCTCGATGTGCAGCATGTCCGCGCGCAGCGGGACCGTGTCGGGCGCGCCCACGCGCTCGTGCCCGAGGACACGGGCCCAGCCGCGCAGCCCGGGCAGACGCGTCTGGAGGCGCGGCACGGTCGGGTGCAGGCCGTCGAGCCCGAGCCACTCGTCGCCGCGCAGGACCTGCAGCCGCTGGTCCTCGGGGGCGGCCTGGAAGTAGCTCCAGTCGAAGTCGTCGGGCAGCTCGGCGAGCAGGCTTTCGACCTTCCGCCGCGGCAGCCCACGCAGGAGCTTGCGCCGCGCCGGGAACATGGCGGGGATCGGCGCCAGCACGGCCACCCTCGTGCCGGGAGCGTCGACGGCGACGAGGTTCGGCTTGCGCTCGGGCGAGCCGGGCGCTCCGACGCCGAGGGGGTTGTCCGCGAAGCCGATGCCACCGAGGGCTCGCTCGTGCTCGAGCGGCATGACCTCGAAGCGAGCGGGCTCTCCGTCGGGCCCGCGGTCGCCGTAGACGTGGAGCGTCTTGTCGAGGACCGTGTGCCCGTCGCGGTTCATCGCCAGGCGCACGGCCATGCGCGTGGCGCCGCCCTGCGGGGCATACGCGTGGCCCACGAGCGTCACGTCGCACGCGGCGAGCTGCGGTGCGATCTCGCGCGCGCCGCAGATCGACCGGGTGGGCTGACCACCGAAGTGCTCGTCCGCGACCCGGAGGGGCTCCGGAGCGCAGACCCGCATGACGCCTCCGGGCTCGAGCGCGAAGCACGCCTTGACGACGATCGTGACGTTCACCTGGCCGGCCCAGCGCCACAGCACGGTCCCCACGGCCACGGGGCCCAGGGGCTCGATCTCGACCGGCCACTCGACGTCCATCGGGACCACTCTAACGCCATGCGCGCCGGGGCGCATCGGTCGCCCGCGCCCGCCAGCTCGTCGCTGCACCGAGTGCCTGTCGGATCGGGGGGCGCCCGCGGGCCCGGCCGGCCGCACGCTCCGGTGCTATGGTCTGCGCGCACGCGGGAGGTGGATGGTGGGCGTGAGATTCCTTTGCGGTCTCGTCGTTTCCGGAGCCGTCGTGGCGGCGTTCGGTGGGTGCGCGAGCGGCGTCCGCGACGACGGGGCCACGCCGATCGGCACGACCTCGAGCTCGACCTCGACGACCTCGAGCTCGACGAGCAGCAGCACCGCGCAGGGCGGCGCCGGGGCCGGCGCCGGGGGCGCGGGTGCGTCGGCCGGGGCGAGCGACGGCGGAGCCGGTGGGGCGCCGCCCGACGGCGACGGCGACGGCGTGCCCGACGTGGCCGACAACTGCCCGTCCGTCTCGAACGCCGGGCAGGACGACGGCGACGGCGACGGCGTGGGCGACGCCTGCGACAACTGCCCCGATGCCGCGAACCCCACGCAGACCGACACCGATCTCGACGGCGTCGGCGACGCCTGCGAGGGGGCGGTCGTCGACGACGGCGTCGAGCTGCTCGTTCCTCTCGGCTCGACGTACACGCTGCACGGCACGCACTGCTACACCGGCCAGGTGCAGATCTTCGGCACGCTGTGGGTCACCCCCTACGACGGCATCGACGCCACCACGGGACGGCTGGTGCTCCAGGCGCCCGCCGTGCTCGTCGGCGCGAGCGGCAGCATCGTCGCGGACGCGGCGGGCTTCGCGGGCGGTCTGCCGAGCCAGACGGTGGGCCGCGGCGGCTTCACCGGGCAAGGGCCGGGCGGGAGCTGCGGCGCCGGCCCGGGCAGCTGCGTCGGCCAGGGCGGAACGGGTGGCACCCACGGGGGCCTCGGCGGGGGCGTCACCAACCCGTACACGGGCGCGTGCGACGCCTGCAGCGAGGCGTCCGTCGCGCACTGCGAGGGCGCCGTCGGCGCCGCCTACGGCACGACCGCCGGCAGCGACTTCGAGCGCGGCTCGGGAGGCGGCGCGGCCGGCAACTCCTGCGGCTGCGCCGGCACGGGCGGGCGCGGCGGCGCGGGCGGAGGCAGCATCGTGCTGCTCGCGTCCACCTCGGTGACCGTGGCCGGGCTCGTCGCTGCGCGGGGCGAGACGCCGCCCGCGCCGATCGGCAGCCTCGCACCGGGCTGCGACGACTACCGTGGCGGGGGCGGGGGCGGCGCGGGCGGGGCGATCGTGCTGGCGGCTCCCGCGATCCTCGGCGCCGGGACCCTCGACGCGTCGGGCGGCCACGGGGGGAAATCGGACGGCGAGGTCGCGGTCTCGGTCGGGACCTGGGCCTGGAGCGGCGGTGGGGGCGGGGGCGGTCGCATCAAGCTCTTCACGACCGGCGCGACCTTCGGCGGCACGAGCGCGGTCGCGGGCGGCCCGGGCGGTCCCGTCGCGGATCCCGGCGATCCGGCGAGCTACGTCGGCGACCCCGGCTCGGCCGGCAGCGCGGTGACGACGAGCCCGATCCCGGTCGAGCTCAGCGCCGACGCCTGCCCCTGACGCTCACGGCTCGCGCGAGGCGTCCCGGGCGCGCGCCTCGATCCACCCCGCGACGTGGCGCCACAGGGGCTCCGAGCGCGGGCTCGCGACCATGGCGACATGCCCCGGACGCAGCCCGCGGAGCGCCGGCGCGCGCGCGTGCCGACCGAGGCGCAAGAGCTCGTGGCGCGGGAGCGCGGCCGCGAAGAGCGCGGCGTCGTCGGGGTGCGCGAGGAACCGATCGCCGTCGCTCACCACGCTGAGCACCGGGCAGCGCACGCGCGCGAGCCCCGCGGCGTAGTCGCGCCCGCCGCGGCCGGCGACGCCGGCGCCCCAGCGCTCCTCGGCGAGCCACGTGACGGTGCTCTGCCAGTACCCGGCCGGCTCGTCCACCGTCCCGAGGCCGAGTCGCCGGGCGGGGAGCCGGCCGAGCCGCCGGACGACGGGGGCCGAGGCCGCGATGAGCGCGCGCTTCGCCCAGTAGCGCGCCGTCGAGGCGGTGAAGCGCCCGTTCCAGATGCACACCCCGAAGCCGACCACGCCCGCGACGGGTGCGTCCGGGTGCGCGCCCAGCCACGCCAGCGAGGTGTGCCCGAACAGGCTGTTGCCGACCAGGAACAGTGGCAAGCCGGGGGCCCGAGCACGGGCGCACGCGACGAGGCAGCCCGTGTCGGCGACGAGCGCGTCGTAGTCGAACCGCCCGCCCTCGTCGGCGCGCGGGCCGCTCGAGCCGTGGCCCCGGAGGTCCGCCACGAGCGTATGCACGCCCGTGCGGGCGAGCGTCGCGGCGAGGGACGGCCGGTCCGGCGCGAAGAGCGTGCGGCGATCGACCATCATCGCGTGCCCGAGCACCGCCACCGCGTGCGCCCGCGTGCCCCCGGGCGGCGCGAGCTCGAGCAGATCGAGCCGCCATCCGTCGTCCGCCACGGCCTCCACGTGCCCGGGCGGCCCGAGCTCGGACGACGGCACGCCGCGGCCCTCGTCCGGGGGGGCGCCGTCTCGGGCGACCTGCAGAGCGCTCACGGTCGCGAAGCCTAGCCGCGCACCGCGGCGACTGCACGGCGCGCACGCGCCGCCGCGCCCGTTTTGCGCGGCCGAAGGCGCACGACACGGCGCTTGACGGTGGCGGACCCTGGCGCTACCGAAGCTCGCACTCGCACATGACGCAGCTCGGCTTCCGCCACCTCGTGCTCGGCCTGATGTGTGCCGGTGCATCCTGTCGCAACCAGTCCGATGCCGCGCACACCGGCAGCAAGAGCGGCGACGCTGCGAGCCCGAGCGCCACGACGACGCACGCCGGCGTCACGCCGCTCGTGACCCTCGAGGGCGTCGACACGGCGCGCCTGAGCCCGCGCGAGAAGCAGCTCTTCAGCCAGTACGTCACCGAGGCGATCGCGCCCTGCAAGGACGTCGCCGTGTCGGTCGCCCAGTGCGTGAGCGAGAAGCGCGACTGCAAGGCGTGCTTGCCCGCCGCGCGCTACCTCGTCCACCAGGCCCAGAGCGGCCGCGACAAGAAGGTCGTCACCGAGCTCTACAAGGCCCGGTTCGACCCGGCGGAGGTCAAGACGTTGGTGCTCGAAGGCTCCCCCACGAAGGGACCCGCCGACGCCCCCATCACCATGGTCGAGTTCGCGGACTTCGAGTGCGGCGGCTGCGGGCAGATGTTCCCGCTGCTCGAGCAGCTGCAAGAGACCTACGGCAAGTACCTGCGCTTCTCGTTCAAGCACTTCCCCATCGAGGACAAGCATCCGAACGCGCGCTTCGCGGCGCTCGCGTCGATCGCCGCCGCCGAGCAGGGCAAGTTCTGGTCGATGTACTCGCTGCTCTACCAGCACCAGGACGCGCTCGCGCCGGCCAACATCGAGGAGCACGCCGTGGCCATCAAGCTCGACCTCGACCGCTTCCGGAAGTTCGCGCAGGGTCCCGAGGCCAAGCAGCGGCTCGAGCGCGACCTCACGCAGGCCGAGAGCCTCGGCGTGGAGGGCACGCCCACCATCTTCATCAACGGCCGCAACCTGCCTTTCCCCCAGCTCACCGTCGACGAGATCGAGGCCTGGCTCGATCTCGATCTCGAGCTCGCGGGCATCGACCCGAAGCCGCTGCACGCCGGCACCGAGCCCGCGGGCAGCGCGAGCGCCGGGCCGAGCGCAGCGCCGACCGCCGCCCCGTCCGGCCACCCCGCGCCATGAAGCTCGGGGAGCCGTGCGGCTGCTTCCCGACGGGCCGCCACTACCCGGGCATCGCGCACCTCTTGCGCGTGCGCGTGGGCGGGCTCGCGAGCGAGCTCGAGCCCGACGCGGGCTGGGTCGACCTCCCCATCGCCTGCATCGACACCGAGACCACCGGCCGCGAGGCGGGCGTCGACCGCATCGTCGAGATCGGGATCGTGGTCGGGCGCGGCGGCGAGGTGCTCGAGCGACGGAGCTGGCTCTGCAACCCCGGGATCCCGATCCCGGCGAGCGCTTCGGCCATCCACGGCATCACCGACGAGGCCGTCGCCGACAAGCCCTCGCTCGCCGAGATCGCCGCCGAGGTCATGGCCTTTCTCGCGGGCCGGCTCCCCGCGGCCTACAACGCGCCCTTCGACAAGGGCTTCCTGCTCGCGGAGCTCGAGCGGGTCGGGGCGCTCGGCGCCGCCGAGGCGACGCCGCCCCCCGCCCTGCGCCGCGAGGTCGAGTGGCTCGATCCGCTGGTGTTCGCGCGCGAGCTCTACAAGGCGCTCGAGAGCCGCTCGCTCGGCGCGATGTGCGAGCAGCTCGGCGTGACCCTGGAGCGCGCGCACCGCGCGACCGACGACGCCGAGGCCGCCCTGCGCGTGCTCTACGCCCTCGCGAAGGACGCGCGCCTGCCCGCGAGCTACGCTGCGCTCGTGCAGGAGCAGAAGCGCCTCGGACGCCAGCAGGACGAGGCGCGCCGCTTCTGGCGCAACCGATGAAGGACGCCGACGGCAAGCACCGCCTCCCGGTGCTGAAGGGCGCGAGCCCCGCGCCCGACGAGCCGCCGCCGCGACCACCCTGGCACTGGGTGGTGCTCGGCGCCGTGGGGACGCTGCTCGCGTGGCTGCCCCTCGCGTGGGTCGGCGGGCGCGTGACCGAGGCCGTGCTCACCGACGCCTTCGCGGGCGCCACGACGGCCGAGGACGTCGCGGCCCTCGTGGACGGCATGTCGAGCAGCAAGAAGTGGCTGCTCTACGCGGTCGTCGTCGGCATGCCGGGCCTGGCGCTCGGCTTCGCGGCGGTCCTCGGCGGCCTGCTCGTGGGGCGCTTCGGCGGCGCGGCGGGCAAGAAGGAGGCAACCCTCGCAGGCGTCGCGGCCGCCCTCCTCGCGAGCGTGGTCGTGGCGCGGGGTCTCATCGACTCGAACGGCTTCGGGGTGTGGCTCGGCACGGCGGGCATCATCGCCGTCATCGCCGGAGCGAGTGGCCACGTGGGTGGGGCGCTCGGGCTCCGACTGCGGCGGCGCGCGCAGGCGGGCCCGCCCCCCGCACCGCCCTCAGGCCACGATCGGTAGGTGCTTCGTGCGGCGCCGGGGCCGCGCCGCGCTCGGCTCCGGCCGCCCCGGGGCGGGAGCAGCCATGCGCTCCGCCACCGCGTGCGGGTGCTCGCGCACGGTCTCGGGCACCGTGGGGAGTGGCAGCGGCAACGGCCGCCCGTCGGCGTGCACCGGGTGCTTGCCGTGCCGGCGATACCACTCGGCGAGCGTGGCGGTCGACTTCATCTTCTCGACCACCGCGCGCCAACCTACGCCGGTGTTGTAGGCGCAGAAGCTGATCTCGCCGAGCTCGGTGCCGTAGGGGATGATGCACATCTCGGTGCGCCGGAAGTCGTAGTTCCACAGATCCTGGAACCACATGCCCGCGACGAACAGGACGCGCCACTCGAAGCTCTTGGCGTCGTCCTCGGGCGCGTGCGCGACCCCGGTCTGGCTCAGGTACTGGCGCAGCAGCGTGCCGAGGTGCAGGCCCGGGGGTGCCTTGTCGGGGCGGTAGTTGCGCAGGAAGGCGGCGACGAGGGCCGCCTTCGTGAGCCGCGGATCGCGGTGAGCGTCGAACAGGGCGCGCAGATCGGCGAGCAGCTGCTCGAGGTCGATGAGCTCCACGAGTGGCACGACCTGCCGCGTGCGCTTGTTGACGAACAGCGCCGTGCCGATGCCGCAGTTCGGATGGCAGCCGCACTTCAGCTGTCCGAAGTCGCGCGCGGGCCCGTCGATGGCGTCGACGACGTCGCCGAAGGGGCTGAGGGCCGACAGCGGGAACCAGTCGCGCAGCGGCTCGGTGTAGCCCGTCTGCCGGGCCACGTCGTGCGCCAGGTGACTCAGGGTGTAGCGCTGCGCGGCGCGGCGCTCGTCCGACACGTCCTCGTCGCGGCCGGTGAAGCTCACGGGCTGGAAGCTCACCACGGTGATCTTGTCGGCGTTGTCGACCGCGAACTCCACGATGGGACCGACCTGATCGTTGTTCACCCCGTTGACCACGGTCACGACGAGGATGACGTCGATGCCCGCCGCGTGGAGCTCGTCGATCGCCCGCCGCTTGACGTCGTAGAGGTTGCCGATCTTGCGGCCGGCGTGGGCAGCGTTCGTGACGCCGTCGAACTGCAGGTAGGCCATGCGCAGGCCCGCCTCCTTGCAGGCGCGCGCGAAGCCGGGCTCCTCGGCGAAGCGCAGACCGTTCGTGGCGGCCTGCACGGCGAAGTAGCCCTTCTCGCGGGCGTAGCGGATGGCCGGAAGAAAGTGCGGCGACAGCGTCGGCTCGCCGCCCGAGAACTGGATCGACAGCTGGCGGCGCGGTCGCACGCTCGCGGCATCGTCGAGGATGCGGCGGATCTCGGCCCACTCGAGCTCGTGGACGTAGCCGACCTGGTTCGCGTCCATGAAGCACGGGTCGCACATCATGTTGCAGCGATTGGTCAGGTCCACGGTGAGCACGCTGCCGCGCCCGTAGCGCATGGCGCTCGTGCCGTGGTCGTGCAGCGCGTCGGGGCTGAGGGCGACGTCGCGCCCTGGAAACAGGCGCTCGATGCGGGCCAGGAAGGCCGGATCGACCGAGATCACGTCCTCGAACTCGCCGTGCTCCGGGCAGCGCTTGCGCATGACGACGCGGCCGTCGCGCTCCTCGATGCGGGCGCGGATCTCCCCGGGCTTGCCTTCGACGAGGTGGCGCCAGTCGACCTCGCCGCCCACGATCGCTGCCCGCACTTCCCGCACGCAGGTCGGGCACAGGCTGTCGGTCTCGCGCGGCCAGCCGAGCGGGGGCTTCGAGCGCGCGCGCCCGCGCGGCACGGGCGTGTCGGCCCACTGGAGCAGGAAGGGCTCGGGCTCGGGCAGGAGCCGCATGGCGTGTTGCCACAGGGAAAACGCGCCCGCGGCCGTGCGGCACGCGGCGTGCTCGAGGATGCGCATCCAGTCCATGGCCCGCAGCGTGGCGGATGCCGCACCCGCCGGCTAGTCCCATATGGCGAAGCGCGCGCCGAGGCCCGGACAGGACACGGCCTGCCGCTTGCCATGCGCGGCGCGCAGTCGTACGCCTGGGCGGTGGCACCCCGCCCGTCGAGCCGGTCGCGAGCCCTCACCGCCGCGCTCGTGGCCGGCCTCGCGGCGAGCACCGCGGCTCCGGCCGCG